>NZ_JAXARY010000027.1:0-64461 GCF_033949435.1 Methylomonas defluvii
CGCGGGTTCGTAGCCAGTCACTTTTTCATCTTCCACGGTTCAAGTCGTTGTATTCTCCATTACAAATCCAGTTAGGGACAGTATCAATACAGGGAAGTTATTTTTGGCGAAATCCTTAGCGGGTCTTGAAGGCATGTGTTACACCATTAATGAGTGACACTATTTGCAGGTTTGAAGCGTTGGGATTGACCCGCAGAAGAAGGCGGTTGGTCAAACGTCCAAATGACCTTTAATGAATAACAAGCTGAATCTGCGTTTGTGGACGTAAGCTGGGTTGAATGATAATGAAACCCAGCTTGGCACGGAAACCCTTAAATGACTTGCTGTTAGGTATATCGACGAGTCAAGCAACGCTCGTCGCTATAGCAAGCGCCACCGTCCAATGTTATTAACCCGGCCCTTAAATACCTTTTATCCTGAGTTTATCGAAGGGTGCGCCAAATCAGGCTTCGACCGGCTCAGCCCGAACGGAATATCGGTGATAAATAGGACCGGGTTAATAGTGACGCCATGCTGTTACTGCCGGGACATTTACAGGGCATGGCGCTTATTCTGATTTACGGTAAGGTGCAAGTGCCGTTGCCGCCGTCTCTAATGTAGTAGTCGGTGGAAACGGTGCCATTGGCTGCCGAGATTACGTTCAAACCCGCCCCCAGAAACACGGGTACTGATTTTCGGGTGGTTCCGTTCAATTGGGTTAACGGCGTGCCATTGATAGATACGTTTAATAGGTAGCTGCCATTATCGAACAGGTTGACGAAGTACTGGGTATTACCGCTAGCCGGGTTTAAGGCACAGCCTGGGGTGACGGTGGTATAAGATTTTCTACTGGCAGCGTATTCGAGAACGCCGTCAGCGCTGAAAGTGTTAGCTGACGTATCGGGTAGATCGCAGAAGCCCGGTTGTACGGTGAAGGCGTAGGTATCAGCTGTTCTACTAGACAGGGCGACCACAACAGAGTTATTACCATCAACAAGCCAGACCGCGACATCGGGTTGCGACGCGGTAACTTTGGTCACAATTCCGCCATTGAGAGTAATCGTTGCCTTATCTTTTGACCTTGGGTTGAAGAGGCCGGTTTGAACGGTTGCCGCTTGCAGGCCGGTGGCTGGATTTACCGCACACTGAACCATAGACGAGGCAAAGGTTTTTCCGCTTGGGCCGATTTGAATAGTCGTTGCAGCCTCAACCCTAGGGATTGCAGATAAGACCGAGAGAATTGCCAATAGCTGTATTGGCAAGCTTTTTATCGTTTTCATATTCCAAATGCCTTTAGATTAATTAGAGCGGTCTAAATTACTATTTGGCGATGAATTGAATGTTAATTCCACATTAGGGTTAAGTTAAATTTCCCTTCGAAGCGAGTCTGCCGCATTCGCAGGGAAAGCGAAAATCAATCATACAATTTCGAAAGAAAAAATGAGGGCAATGACAGTCATCGACACCAGACCAATGATAAAAAGCACTTCCGCCCAGCGCTCCAAACCGATGGTTGAGCGCTCCAGCCGAATCGACAAAAACGATAACAGCGCGCTGATGGTGAATAACAAACTGTCTACCGCCAACGCCTTGTCGATCACGTAACCGACCATGCCTGAAGGCTGACTTTTGACGATGCTGATGACCATAATGCAAACACCTACCATCGTGGCCGAATTGGGCAAAATGTGGTGGGAAAGGTCGTTATTGAGAGGGTGTTTCATTGAATATTTTTTAAGCACTATGGTGGCTATAGGTTTACGTGGCGATAGAAAATCCGTTTCGCCAATTCCGCGGTCAGGATGTAAAGCAATACGATCAAACTCAGCCAACCGATAATCGCCGCCGGCAGCGGTTGAAAGCCTATGAACGGCGCCAAAGGCGTATAAGGCAATGCCGATGTCAGTGCGACGATGGTGGCGGTGGTGATCATCAAATACTTGCCCGGGCGATTGCTGAATAAGCTGTTTTGGCTGCGCACCACGAACACGATCAGCGCAGCGGAAATCACCGATTCGCAAAACCAGCCGGTGCGGAATTGCTCGACCGGCACTTGCAGCCACAACAACACGCCGAAGGTCAGGTAATCGAACACCGAGCTGATAATGCCGAAGGTAATCATGAATTTACGGATAAAGCCTATATCCCAGCGGTGCGGTTTGCCGAGCATTTCCGGATCGACGTTGTCGGAAGCGATGGTCATTTCCGGAAAATCGGTCAGCAGATTGGTCAGCAAAATTTGCTTGGGAAGTAGTGGCAGGAACGGTAAAAACAGCGAAGCGCCGGCCATGCTGAACATATTGCCGAAGTTGGCGCTGGTGGCCATGAATACATACTTAAGGGTATTGGCAAAAGTCACGCGGCCTTCGCGAATCCCCGCCAGCAATACCCGCAGATTTTTTTCCAGCAACACGATTTGCGCGGTTTGCTTGGCGACGTCGGCGGCGCTGTCCACGGAAATGCCCACATCCGCCGCATGCAGTGCCGAGACATCGTTGATGCCGTCGCCCATATAACCGACCACGAAGCCGGCTTTTTTCAAAGCGACAATGATGCGTTCTTTCTGGTTGGGTTCGATTTCGGCGAATAAATTGACTTGGGCCACTTGATTGATCAAGGCTGTTTCGCTCATCCCGGCCAGATCGGCCGGTGGCAAACAGCAGGATCAGAATAATCGAACTTTTGAATTGCCCGAAAAATAAGCTGACGGTGCTGGGAGGCTTGTGATTTTGTAAACGGTTATCGCCGTAGTGTTTCAGACGCGATGCGGCTTCCTGCTGGGTCAGACCGTGTTCATCGGCTTGCAACTGCTGGAACAATTCCGAAATCGGATTATGCCAAAACGGTTTTGTTTGTTTGGGGGCGACTTTGCTGGGCATCTGCGACCTCGATAATCGGTTGAGCGGACCTTGTGTTTAACGTCCGCTGCTTAAAAATTAACAAACACCGACGCCATGCCCAAATGCCGCATCGTGGCCGCACTGTGATTGGCGTTATCGAGATATTGGTTCATGTAACCCAATTCGGTTCTAACATTTTTGTTGAAGCTCCAGCCGAAACCGGCAAACGCGCGGTTTTGATCAAACCCGGACTTGCCGCCGAAGGTGGTGGAATTGACCCGGTAAAAGGCTTCGTCCCAAGCAATCAAGCTCAAGCGCGGCTCGAACTCGAGGGGATGCATGAATTTGATCATTTGCCGGGGACGTTCGCGTAATTGGCTACCGTTTAAAAAGTTGGTTTCCCACATCGTGCGGAAGGTAAAAGTGCCGATCTCCGTGGGCAATACATACCGAAATGCCGGCCAAATATCCTGTTGGGAGACATAAGATTTACCGATGTTTTGAGTCGGTAGCCAAGTGTAACCGGCCCAGAGTGTGGCTCGGTCGCTTAGGGCATAACCGGCCGCTGTACGCACCATGCCTTGATACCAATGACCCCAATCGCCATCGAAGCGCGATTGGCCTTCCAGCCAAACCCGGGCGTTTTTCAGGCTGGGATCGATAAAGCCCATGCTGCCTTCGGCCACGGCTTGTAACCAGGCGCCGGAGTCTTCAAGCAATTCAGTAGCGTTTACAGCGGTCGAAGTAACCAGTAGCGAGCATACGCAGCAGGAATACCATAATGTTCGCGATAGTGTGTGCATGACGATTCTCCAAAATTTAGGCAAAAGCGTCTGTATCTCCCGGTGTTATCGGGAGAGGAACGGGCTTTTGGCGGGGTTGTTAAGGTGTGGTGCTGAGGACGGCTGGGGCGTCACGCGACTGCTGTTGCCGTCGCGTGCGCCTGAGCCGGGTCAGAGTGCAATTTTGCGGCGCGCCGCGAGATGATGGTCGGAGTAGCTTTCGTGATCGTCCAAGCCGACAATTTGGCAACGGCCGCCAGCTTGGTTGTAATCTTCGGCAAAATGGTGGATGAATTCCATGACCGTATGGTCGATTAAATTGGCTTCGGTCAAATCAAAAAATACCGTTTTCCGTTGCGGAAAATCGGCCAGCAAGCTTTTCAAGGTGATGAAGTTGGAAAACACAGCCGCGCCGGATACCGCAATATGATGGGTATCGGCATCGGTTTGACGCACATGAAAAGCCATCGAAAAGGCGTTGCGTAGCTTGAGGCCACGGCTGACATGTATTGCCAGTTCCACGGCGATGCCGATCGCCACGCCAACCAGCAAGTCGGTCGCCAACACACCGAGAATCGTGATGACGAAGACGGCAAAATTATCCACACCGACGGCCAGGGTTTTCGCAAATTCTTTGGGTGAGGCCAAGCGAAAACCGGTGAACACTAACAGTGCGGCCAGAGCCGACAACGGGATTTCGTGAATCAGTTTGGGAAACAGCGCCACGAAGATCAGCAGAAATAAACCATGAAAGAAGTTGGCCCAGCCGGTTTTTGCGCCGTTATTGATGTTGGCGGAGCTACGGACAATCTCGGCGATCATCGGTAAACCGCCGCACATGCCGGCAATCACGTTGCCGATACCGACTGCGGTTAAATCGCGATTCAGGTTGGAGCTGCGCTTATACGGGTCCAGTTTGTCCACGGCCGAGGCGCTTAACAGGCTTTCCAAACTGCCCACCAGCCAGATGGTTAATACCGCCAGCCAAAATTCGCCGGTGGCGATTTTGGAAAAGTCGGGCAGATAAAACCCGGCCAGAAAATGTTCCGGTACCGCTACCAAAAATGACGGGCCGACACTGAATTCATGGTGCGGCAGAATCGCGGCATCCGGCAAAAACAGGTATTGGTGGATATGGTCCAAATCAAAATACTGACCCAAGGCCAAGCCGAGTAATACCACCAGCAGCGGGGCGGGGATCATTTTTAAAGTGGGATGTTTGATCACTGACCAAAGTATCAACAGCAACAAGCCGAGCAAGCCGATCAACGACACTTCCGGATTCATGTCCATCAGCGAGTGCGGGATTTCGGCGATGGTCCCCAACAGGCTTTTCGCTTCCGGTTTAACCCCCAGCAAGGTATGAATCTGCTTAGCCATGATGATGATGCCGATGGCGGCCAGCATGCCGTGCACCACGGATGAGGGGAAAAAGGCACTGAGCTTGCCGGCCTTAAACACGCCCAGCAGCACTTGCAACACGCTGGCGATAACGATAGCGGCGAGAGTGTAACGATAACCGGCCATCGCATCGCCTTGTCCCAATGATTGTACGGCATCAACGATCACCACGATCAAACCGGCCGCCGGACCGTTGATCGTGACATACGAGCCATTGATTCGGGAAACCACCACGCCGCCGATAATCGCGGTGATGATGCCGGACATCGGCGGAAAGCCCGACGCCATGGCGATACCCAGGCACAAAGGCAGGGCAATCAAAAATACTAAAAACCCGGATAGCAGATCGCTACGCCAGTTTTCGATTAAACCGGGGAGCCCGGATTTAGGCAAGGTGGCCGAAGAGGATGTGGTCATGGTCTTTCTCAAGTAGCCTAGGAAAACCAAAGTGCAGCGAGAAACATGCCAGTTTTGCATGAACTGCGTCAGTGCAGATATATCAAGGGTTGTGGACGTGCTTGCCCGGAAAATGGTTGTCGATTTGATTGATTGGCCTGGTTGATTCGTCAGCTTCAACCAATTGGGTGGTTTATTTGCACCGATGGGGCTTAGCTTGGGGTTTAAGTAATAGTCTGGAAGCGTTGGTGTGCCGGTGTTTAGGGATTTGGCACGCACTATGCTGTGTTAAGCATAAGAGGCTGTTCGCCTCAACTTCTGTTTGATTAGCGAGGTTTAAGTTACAGATGTCTGCTTCTGCCCATCACAATGTTCACAAAGCTGCTTTCGATCTCAATGCGACTATCGACCACATCGCCCATTGGCTGCCCAGCCAGGGGCCTATTAAGGATTTTATTCACCACAACACCTTGCATGCCGTGCAGGACTATCCGTTTCACGAAGGGGTGGCGGTGGCGGCTCAGGTATATGGCGCGAAAAGCTATTTGCCTTTGGCCGATTATCTGAAACGCTATGACGAAGGCCGGATCAGCGGTCAAGCGCTGGAATGGGCGATTGCTCAGGCCAATTGCAGCGTCTATCAAGAGCAGTCTTTGCGGTCGTCTTTGTTTGAGCCGGATGATCATAGCCATTACCCGCCGCAGTCGTTGGCTAACCACGGTATCCGCACTGCTTGGCTCAATCATCTGGAAATCGACTTGAACGGGATGGTGCATCCGGTGATGTTCAGATTGTTAAGTAACTTTCTTGATCAGGGCATAAGCCGTTGGGCCATGCCCAAGCCAAACGAGCGCTTCTGGGATTGCGTGTTACGTTTGGTGCAAAACAGCCTGTTACCTCTGTATCCGTTTCATCAGCCGGTGGTGCGGCAAATGCTGGACGCCGGGCCGGACCAGGTGATTTTGAATTGTTTAAGCAAAATCGTCGGTGACGAAACCTTATACGGCCAATATCTGTTGGAAGTATTGCTGGCGCATCCCGGTTGGTCGGGGATGGTGCGGATTATCGAAACCCAGCCGAATGTGTTGTTGGCACCACGGGCTATTTCGCTGAAAGAATTGTTAGCGGTGGAATTGGCTTGCGAGTTGGCGTTTATCGATAAAAAGCACGGACATCGGTTTTTACAGATCGCCCAGCTACCGAATTTACACGCTATTCCGTTACTGGAGCGCGATGCCACCCAGCCACAGGTGCCACTGAAAATGCGAGTATGGCACGAGGCAATGGAGTGGTCGCTGCATTCTGAATTACTCATAGCCTTGCGCGAGCAAGCGCCCATTAACCCGTCAGCGGAGCATGCCCCCAAAGTGCAGGCGCTATTTTGCATTGATGACAGAGAATGCTCGCTGCGGCGCTATCTGGAAGAAATGGATCCGGGTATCGAAACCTTCGGTGCACCGGGATTTTTTGGTATCGATTTTCTCTACCAAGGTTTGGATGATGTGTATCCGGTGGCGCAATGTCCGGTGGTGATCAAACCCAAACATCTGATTTTGGAATCGACAGATACACCGCAGTCCGATAAACCGGAGAAGGGCGAATCGCTGTCGACCCTGCATTTTGGCGCGCATTCCATGTTGCGCGGCTGGTTGTATACGCAAACCTTGGGCTTGGCCTACGCCTTACGACTGGGCTGGAGCGTGTTGCGCCCCGGTGGTCAGTTGCCGGGCATTCAAAGCTTGAGCGAAGTTGAAGCCCATAGCCATTTACACTTACTGCGGGAGAGCGATGAGCCCAACGCAGACGGCTACTTGCTGGGGTTTTCGTTGATGGAAATGGCGGATAGGGTGGGCGGTTTGTTGCGCAATATTGGCCTGACTAAACAGTTCGCGCCCTTGATTGTGGTGGTCGCACACGGCTCCAGTAGCGTCAACAATCCGCATTTCGCCGCTTACGATTGCGGTGCTTGCTCCGGTAAGCCCGGTGCGCCGAATGCGCGGGCTTTTGCCTGGATGGCTAATCATCCGCAGGTTCGCGATATTTTGCGGGAGCGCGGTATCGATATTCCCGCCAGTACGCATTTTGTCCCTGCTTTGCACAATACCAGTCGCGATGAGATCACTTACTTCGATCAGCAACAGCTGGATAAGGCCGCGCGCTACGAGTTTCACAGTTTCCAACACAGTATGCAGCATGCCTTGCAGCGCAACGCGCGCGAACGCTGCCGCTGGTTTGAATTGGGGCCGAAATCGCATAACAACGCGGAAGCGCATAGTCATGTGGTGGCGCGGGCCTCGTCGATTTTCGAGCCGCGCCCGGAACTCAATCATTCCAATAATCTGTATTGTGTGGTGGGGCGGCGCGACTTGACCCGGCATCTATTCTTGGATAGAAGGGCGTTTTTGCAATCCTACGATCCTAACAGTGATAGCGATGGTTCGATCTTAGTGAAAGTGTTGTCAGCGGTGATTCCGGTGTGCGGCGGCATCAATCTGGAGTATCTGTTTTCGCGTATCGACAATTCCGTCTACGGTGCCGGCACCAAGCTGCCGCATAACGTGATCGGTCTGTTGGGTGTGGCTAATGGTGTTGAGGGGGATTTGCGTACAGGCTTGCCGTCGCAAATGGTCGAGGTGCACGAGCCGGCGCGCTTGTTAATGGTGGTGGAGCAAACGACCGCGATTGCCGATCAGGCCATTGCTATGTTGGGCGGCTGGCGGGAATGGCTGGACAACGAGTGGATACGTTTTGTGGCTTGCGATCCGGTGAGCCGCGCCCTGTATTTGTACAGCAGCGATGGCTGGAAAGTGGCCGAACCAGCCGCCGGCAGGCCGTTGCCGGTTGCCAGCCACTCGGAAAAAATTATTGTCGGACAAACCCGGACGATTCCGGTTCACCAATTGGCAAGGAGACTGGCGTGAGTGCTTTATTATTGGCGTGTGTGTTATTGCCATTGCTTGGATTTTTGCTGATTTTTTTCAGCCCGGACAACGAACATCGAATTGCCGCGATTAGTCTGTGGATGACCCGAATCAAAGGGGTGGCTGTGCTAGGTTTACTGGCTGCATGGGCCGCCCATGGCTTTGCCAACTTTGAATATCAATGGCTGGTGTTGTATCAACACGACGATTACCAATTCCCTTTGCTGTTTTTTCTGGATCGAGTCGGCGCCGTGTATTTATTTGTGGTGTGGGCGGTGTTTTCGGCCATTGTCAAATATTGCCGGGTATATTTGCACCGGGAAGCGGGATATAAGCGCTTCTTTCAGGCTATTTTTGGGTTTGCGTTTGGCTTGAATCTGATCGTGCTGTCCGGCAGTATCGATATGCTGTTTGCGGGTTGGGAGATCGTCGGCATCTCCTCATTCTTGCTGATTGCCTTTTACCGCCATCGCCCGCAGCCCGTGCGCAATGCCTTACGCGCCTACACCATTTATCGTTTTTGCGATGTTGGTTTGTTGGTCGGTACCTGGATGAGCCATTTGCTGTTTCATGAAAGTCAGCATTTTAGCCAGTTGCTGACTATGTTCGATCCCAACAATATTCCGCCCGCCGGCTATGCCTCCTTGGCCATTTTATCCTGGCTGATTATTTTGGCTGCTTCCGGCAAATCGGCGCAGTTTCCATTCAGTTTCTGGCTGCCACGGGCCATGGAAGGGCCGACGCCGTCCAGCGCCATATTCTACGGGGCGCTATCGATTCATCTGGGTGTGTTTTTGTTATTGCGGACCATGCCGATCTGGAGTTATCACTACCTGCCGCGTTTGATTGTGCTCAGCACCGGCGTTCTGACGGTGTTTGTCGCCACCTTGGCGGAGAAAACCCAGTCCAATATCAAAGGCCAAGTGGCTTATGCTTCCATCGCGCAAGTCGGGATTATGTTCGTCGAATTGGCATTGGGTTTGGAAGATTTGGTGTTGCTGCACTTTATGGGCAATGCGTTTTTGCGCTGCTATCAGTTGTTGGTATCGCCATCCATTGTGGCGCATTTACTGCGGGTGGAAGGCAATGTCGATAGCGATTTTTATATCAAAAACAATGAACAACTGACGTTTTTGCCGGCGTCGATTCGCGATTCCTTGCCTGACGTATTGCAAAATACCTTGTATGTCTTTGCCTTGCAGGAAGGGCAGTTGGAATTGTTGGTGAAGAAGATTTTGTGGGAACCGCTGAAAAACCTGGGCCGGCAATTGAACGGGGTGAGTCTGTGGATCAAAATTTTGGCGGGCCTCGCGCTGTTGGCGATCATTGGCATCGCCGCTTCCGGCGTCAGCAGCGTGGCCAGAATCTATTTGTCCATGCCGATCTCCCTGGCGATGGCGGTCGTGTCTTTAAGCGCATTCAGTAACAAACGCAGCCCGTTTCAGGTTTGGCACAGTGTGGCCTTGAGCAGCATCTTGGCGGGTGTGGCCGTGTGGCTGATGGTGCCTGCCGCTTGGTACGACGTAGCCTTGTTCTTCAGCGGCATCATTCCCTCCTGGGCTTTGGGTATTGTGACGCTTAGCGTTTTGCTGAGACATTACCATTTCGCCGACGAACCTTTTGTATTTCGCGCCTTTGCCGAAACCCGTCCCGGTTGGTCGCTGATGCTATTTTTGAGTTTCTTAGGTCTGGTGGGCTTTCCCATCACGCCGGCATTTTTAGGCGAGGATTTACTCTTGTCGCATGCCAGCAGCCAACATCCCTGGTTTGCCGCGCCGATTACCGTGTCCTTTGTGATCAACGGTATCGCCATCGCCAGAGTGTATTTAAGGCTTTGCATGGGGCGGCCGGTGGAGCTAAGAGGGGCGGTTTGAGGTTTGTTGGTTCTCAACATTTACGAAGGTGGACCGACGAGAGTGGTCAGAACTGGGCTGTTGGGCTTCCTTCCTTTCTGTCTGTCCGGTTCGGAGCCTATAACGCTCGATCAAATGCTAATTGCATATCAGATGTAGGGTATGCACTGCGTACCATTTAATGGCTTTTTTGGCAGCCAAAAGGTACGCGGTGCGTACCCTACCGGGCTTCGGCTTTAGTGATCGCAGTGGAATGGATAGCCTCTGAGATTGCAAGTCCGGGGTAGGTTTTGTGTAGCCTTGATGCAGCGTTAGCGGAATCGAGGGTGTCGGCCATCCATCATCAGACTAACATAGGCAAATTTTAAGGGTGGTGGCCTTCGAACCCTCGATTTCATCGAGGCTACTGACTGACTTGGAAAGACCCACTGCGCGCTAACCTAGAGCTAACCGGCGCGGGCGACCAGAGGGAGCGAGTTTGAGAGCCGGGTTAGCGATTATCGTCACCCATTCCGTTCATATCCAGCCACTTGGTGCTTTTGCTGTCAATTGACAGGTTGCTATCAAGCCAAACTTCAGCTTCCCAGAACTGTCTGTCATACCACTTCATGTAGGCCCTTGATGCGTCCTTTATCAGATGAAGCAGCCTTGTTCTTTGGTACTCTGGGATCGCCTGAGTAGATGAAACACGCTGAAGTTGCCAAGATGCTGAGCTAGGGCCAACGTGACCTGATGTCCGTAAGCTCAGCGCAACCGAGTCGACAAAAAAGAGCCATTCAAAGGAAGCGATACCGTGTGCGACGTCCTCTTTCGATAGCAGATACAACACCGAATTTGACTGAGCATCGACCCATCTCGTATTTCGCTCTCCTTTCTCGGTGATCAAGGCTCGAGCGTGCTCGTGCTCTGATACGAAGCTGCTGACAGTCGATGCCAGTGATTCTGAAACGAATGCCATGAATGTCTTATGGATGAACGCTAACTATTGATTATCAGGCAATTTTGCCTGCCTATTGATGTGCCACTGACTTTATCAGGTAGGGGTTTTATGTCAAGCCCGCTCCGATTGGCGATGCGCATGGAGGACGATGGCTTTGAAATGTGCGATTACGCAAGCTAACAGTATCTACATTTTGAATGCCAGCAGGAACAGACTACGACATGCACGCCAATTGCCAGCCGTTCATTCTTTTTATGCAGGCCGCTATTTCCGGCTCAACAAGAACAGTAAAACCACGCTGATCAGAAAGAACAGCGCTGTTGTGCTTTTCCAGAACAACAGTGGGTTGCGTTCTATAAGCGGAATCTTGTCTTCCGCTTTCAGGAATTGCGGGTTGGGGGTGGAAAGATCGTGCAGGAATTCGGACAATTCGTCGTAGCGGGATCGTGGCGAAACGGTCGTGGCCTTTTTCAGGGCGCCGTCTATCCAGATCGGCACCATTTCGTTGCGGCGGATGCTGGGAATGTAAACCAGGCGCTCGAGATTGTGGCGATTGGGTTTTTCCGGCATGTTGGCGAATGGCAGGCTGCCGTTGAGCATTTCGTAACAGATGACGCCCAAGGAGAACAAATCCGACTTTACCGTGCCGGTTTGCCCCAGGTGATACTCCGGCGCGGTGTAGTTCAGTGTGCCGAGAATATTCTCGGTCTGATGCCGGTCAAGCGGGGTGATCTCGGCGATGCCGGCGATTTTCACCGAACCGAAATCGATGATCTTCACCGTGCCGCTGTTGTCAATCATGATATTTTCCGGCTTCAAATCCTGATGCAGCATTTCCATGCGATGAAAGGCGCGTAGCCCTTTGGCGATTTGTTCGATCAGGGCGCGTACCCGCTTGATCTCCGGCTTGGGGTTCTGAGTGATCCATTCTCTTAAGGTTTGCCCCTCGATAAATTCGGTTACATAGTAAAGACAGCTTTTAGCACGGTCGGATTCGAGCACCGTCAAGACGTTGGGATGGTTGAGGCGTTTGCCGGCCCATTCTTCGTGCAAAAAATGCTCGATATAATGGGTGTCGTCGTTATATAGCACCGATGGTGTTTTCAAAATCACCCGGCGGTTATGCAGCGTATCGAAGGCTTGGTAAATTTGCGTGCGTTTGCTGGCATGCAATTCCGCTTCGATCCGGTAGCCATCCAGCAGCATGCCGGGTGACAGCGGCGGCGGGAAGGGCAAGTGCCCATGGTGCCGCAATATTTCGTCTTCGCGCAGCTGCGGCAAGTCGTCGATACGAACAAGCTGGCAGGTTACATTATCGTCGCTGCCGTTAGCCAAGGCGGTTTTTACCAAGATTTCGGCAAGGGCTTGCAGATCGGAATCCTGCGCGAGCAGGGCTTTTAGGTGGTGCTCGCTAATAAAATCGTGGAGCCCGTCCGAAGTCATTATGAACAAGTCGTTTTTTTCGACGGTCAGCGATTTGTAATCGACCTCCAAATGCGGCTCGATACCCATCGCCCGATTCAGATAGCTTTTGTCGTTGGACACCCAAAGCCTGTGGTCGCGGGTCAGTTGCTCCAAGTCATGTTGTCGCCATAAATAAATCCGCGAATCACCGACGTGCAGAATATGGGCGGTGTTGGATTTAAGTACCAGCACACTGAGCGTGCTCACCATACCTTTAACCGAGGCATAGCGGATTTGTCCCTGGCTGTGCAGCCAGGAGTTGGTGGCAGAGAGGATTTTTTGGCCGGCCTTGGCCACCGACCAGGAATCCGGCGTGCTGTAATAATCTTCCAAAAACGCGGTAATGCAGCAATGGCTGGCTTCCTTGCCGGCTTCACTGCCGCTCATGCCGTCCGCAATGCCCGCTACGATGCCTTTTAGGGTGAGTTGCGGTTCCTTGGGGACGACAGCCCCCCAGCAATCTTCGTTTTCGGGTTTCACACCTTTGTCGCTGTGCGAACCGAGCTTGACTGATAAGGTTTTGCCCATAGTCTGCGGATAACGGATGTTGCGCGGCTTAGCAGGTGCGGTAATGGCGCAATTCCGCCAGGCGCTGTTCCAGTTTAGTCATCAGCAAGGCTTGGTGATGGCGTAGTAACACCGAGTCGCTGGGGCGCGGGGGTAGGGTGGCTTCGATTTCGTGGTGGACCAGGGAAATGACATGCCGCCTCAGAACGGCATCTTCAGGCAAAAAAGGGTGGCTTTTGGATTGGGGGAGTTGTTGCGTTGCGTGGCGTTCTCTAGCGGATGCCTGGCAAGCGCAACGCCAGCAAACGATTAAAGTCAAGGCTAGGATGGCTAATAATGCTTCGATCATGGGTATTCCTCTAAATAACTCAATATTAAAAATTACTGAAACGATACTTCGGCGGATGACGCCGGAATGCTTTGCCGGTTAAACCACTTCGATCATGGCCACGCTGCCGTCTTCCATCACTTCTGCCATGTGGCCGGCGGGTTCCTCGATAAATTGCACCGCCAGCGCAACCACGACAGCCGTACCGGCGATGGTCAGAAAAAAGGCTTCCGGTGTGACAAAAGACAAGACTGTTAGAAAGGTAACGCCGCCCACATTGCCGTAAGCGCCGACCATGCCGGCAATTTGCCCGGTCATACGGCGCTTGATCAAGGGCACCATCGCGTAGACGGCGCCGCATCCGGCTTGGACGAAAAAGGAACATAAAAAGGTCACGGCAAACGCCAGGGCAATGGGCCATGCCGAATTGATTTGCGACATAGCGGCATAGCCCAGCGCACAACCGATTACACAAACGCTCAGCGACAATTTTCGCCCGTACTTATCGCTCAGCCAGCCACCGCCAGGCCGCGCGACCAGGTTCATGAACGCGAAGCTGGATGCCAATAAGCCCGCTTGCACCGGGGTAATGCCGGTCTGTTTGAAGGTTTCGTGGAAAAACAGCGGCAGCATCGACACGACGGCGAGTTCGGAGCCGAAGGTCACCAGGTATGCGAGATCCAGAATGGCGACTTGCTTAAACTTGTATTGGTGTATCGGTTCAATGGGTTGGGTGAGATGTTCCTGATTAACGTGCACGATTTTGTACAAGTTGTAGAGAAACAATAGCCAAATCCCGATGTAAAGGCCTATGGTAGTGTCACCGGATAACAGTTGCATGCCGGTTGGCGACAGTTTCCAGGTCAGCAAGCTTAACGCTGCATACAAGGGAATGGTCATCAGGATGTAGAAGAACAGATCCCAGATGCTGGTGACTTCCATGGCGCCGGCTTTCTTGGGTTTGAAATACGTCGAACCTTTGGGCGTATCGCTGACGCTGAAAAAATAAATCACTGAATAGAGCAAAGCCACGATGCCGGTGCAGGCAATCGCATAACGCCAACCGTTTTCGCCGCCGAATGCCAAGGCCAATGACGGTAAGGCGATGGCCGCAGCAGCTGAGCCGAAATTGCCCCAGCCGCCGTAGATGCCTTCGGCAACACCCAGTTGTCTGGCTGGGAACCATTCGCCGACCATTCGGATTCCGATGACAAAGCCGGCACCGACGAAACCCATCAAAAATCTCGCCAGCGCCAGTTGCTGAAAGTCGTCGGCAGCGGCAAACATGAAACAGGGAATGCTGCTGATCGCCAATAACGTAGAGTAGGTGCGTTTGGGGCCAAATTTATCCACCAAAATACCGATGGCAATCCGCGAAGGGATGGTCAATGCCACGTTTAATATCAGGATGGTTTTAATTTCGGCTTGGCTGAGTTTAAGGCTCTCGGCAATCGCCAACATCAGCGGTGCATGGTTGAACCAGACCACAAAGCTGATGAAAAACGCCAGCCAGCTCATGTGCAAAATCTGCATTTTGCCGGTAAAGCTAAAAAGATTGAGTTTGCTCGAGGACATAACTTACCTTTGAAAAGTGGAGGATAAAATGAATTCCGCTGGCCGGATCGAGCGTCGGAAATTCGTATCAAGTAGCTTGTATGTACAAGCTATTGCTCCCCTTGAAAAGGGCTTATTTACTCATGAAGTGTGGGTGTCCTGAAACGAGCGAAGGCAAGGCACAACAGACGAATAAACAGCTTGGCTGAAGTTGATCAGCCTATTTTCAACGTCGTTGTTGAAGGGAGCAGAAGGTGCAGCGTTGCACGGGCTATATGATAGCACCCATTATGTGAAAGTATTCAATCCGGCTGTTGTCTGGAATGCGGAATGAGCCGGCGAAGCAGTTTCGAAGTCCCTAATTGTTGAGGGGGGCTCCGGATATTAAAATGCCGAAGCGGGTTCAGGCCGCTTCGGCGGGTGTCTGCGAGTCGCGGGTGGCAGGGGTTCAATCAGCTTGGTAATCCGGCCCTTTTTACCACGGATATTCCGTTTGGGCCGAGCTCGTCGAGGCCGAGGTTGGTGCGGCCTTTGGTAAACTCCCTATCTTCAACGGCGTTGAGGCGAACGGTATTTAGGGCCGGGTGAATGAGCAGCACACGTTTTGCGACTATTAGGTGGGATCAGACTTTTTTCACAAATTCCGATTTCAACTTCATCGCGCCGATGCCGTCGATTTTGCAGTCGATGTCGTGGTCGCCGTCCACCAGGCGGATGTTTTTAACTCGGGTGCCGACTTTGACAATGAGTGAAGAGCCTTTCACTTTCAGGTCTTTAATCACGGTGACGGTATCGCCGTCTTGCAGCAGGTTGCCGTTGGCGTCCTTGACTACTTTCGTCTCCTCTTCGCTGTCACCGGCGGCATCGGCTGACCATTCGTGGGCGCAGTCCGGGCAAATATTCATGGTGCCGTCGTTATAAGTGTATTCAGAGCCGCATTTTGGACAGTTAGGTAAATCGTTCATGGTTGTTCCGTTGTTTTGATTAGCTGCGAGACAGCAGGTTTAATATAAAAAATCCAGATTAGCCGCATCCTTTAAACCATAAACTCCATCATGCCAGCCGGGAATAAGAACATCGACAGGCAGTGATCACTATTTTCGAGCTATTTTAGGTTTGGCTATCAACCTTTCCGGCACCCGGCTGAAAGGTTGATTTATAAAGCAAGCGACTGTAACGAGTTCGCTGCTCGGTCTAGCGGCTGCCATTTTCTGGAATGACGAATCCTGGGGATTAAGCTAAAGCGACGAGTATCCAGACGTTCAGTCCGGTATTGGAACCCGCGGGCTTTGTGTAGTCGAATATGTACTTTGCTTAATACCGGGATTCGACGACAAATCATAACCCGGCTTTAGGGATAATTGGTATCTCGCGTCGATTTAGTGTTGGGAAGCCGGATGCAAGCTATGTTGCTTTTTTTTGCGGAACCAGAGCTCATCGAAACGCGAATGGTCGACCAGCCAGGAGCTGGCGGCGCGGAGAATGATAACGGTAAAAACGCATCTGCTTGGCCCATTGCCGAAAGCCTTGATATGTCGGTGTTTTAAGGTTGCGACAAATCGTCGCACTTTTTCTGGACAAAGCGATTTAAGTACACTAGAATGCGCCCACCTTGACTTAGGTCAATACGAGCCGAAAAGCTTCGTATCTATTGGGGGAGGGAATGCGACCGTGTAACGGTACAACAATAATAAAAGCGCAAGCTATTAACCTGCTATCACAGATAACAGGCGTCCAAAAAACATAAAAATAACACCGGACGAAGCCCACTTAATCGTGGGCTTTTTTATGCGCCAATTACCATAAACCTGTTTGTTATTTCAGATGGCCGAAAAATCAGATTCGCTTCCACAAGATATTATGGAAGCAGAGCGTTTCATTGATGAACTAATGAACGACACCAAGCACCCGGTTCACAATCATGCTCATCCTTTGCACAAGGAATCGGTTAAAGCATTAGATGAGTTGATGCAGAGTCTGGATGCAATGCGCCATGAGTGGTTGTCTAAGGGATAGTTCAGAAAAACGCACGGATTTGTTTATTCTGACGTCCTAGCTGTTCGTATGCTTTTCTTTATGGCTAGCAAATATATCTTTATTTTTTCTCAAAAACGGATATAATCGTCGGTTCGAGTATGTTGCAGTAACAAAGCGCATTAATAGTGTAGGGAGATAGTATGCTTATCTTGACTCGTAGAGTAGGAGAGACCTTGATGATTGGTGACGATGTGACTGTTACAGTTCTCGGGGTAAAAGGAAATCAAGTTAGAATTGGCGTAAACGCACCAAAAGATATATCTGTTCATAGGGAAGAAATCTACGAGAGAATTAAGAAAGAGCAGTCTGAAGCAGGGAGTACGGAAGGCTGAATAAGTTATAGGAGAGATGGCCGAGAGGCCGAAGGCGCTCCCCTGCTAAGGGAGTATGTGCCAAAAGCGCATCGAGGGTTCGAATCCCTCTCTCTCCGCCACTAAATTAAAGTTTGACAAAGAGTAACAAAAATAAGATAATAAGCGGCTCAGATAAGCGCCCGTAGCTCAGCTGGATAGAGTACACGGCTACGAACCGTGCGGTCGGGAGTTCGAATCTCTCCGGGCGCGCCATTTGAGTAAATTACCGAAATTAATCCCCTGTAGCTCAGTCGGTAGAGCGGGTGACTGTTAATCACTAGGTCGGCGGTTCGAGCCCGTCCGGGGGAGCCAAATAATTAAGGCCTCACATGTAAATGTGGGGCTTTTTTTTGCCCGCTCCGGACCTCCGCTGATCCGAGGGACGTCTAGCTTCATCCAGTTCTGTCTATCTGATTCGAATATCCAAATTCGGTTTGGAATCAGATCAGCAACCCATTCAACTTGAAATCGACCTACTGATAAAATCCAGGGCAAGGATTTTTTAATGGGTTTGATAGACTATTACCCATCGGACGCCGTTTCCAATTAATTCTAAGATAGGGAAAGTCACCAAAAATGAGCTACAACGAAGCTGAAACCCGTTATTGGTTGATCGATCCCGTTCTGCGCGATAAAGGCTACGACGACGCCGGCAAGCTAAAATTGGAAACACCTGCACCGGTGGAAGCCATCGGCCACAAAGGCCGCAGACGCCCCGGCGGCGGTCGCACTGATTATCTACTTTGCGTACAAACGCCCGATGCCACCAAACCGCTCCCCGTCGGTGTGCTGGAAGCCAAAAAGGAAGAGGCCGACCCGCTGCAAGGCATGCAGCAAGCCAAGGCCTACGCGGAATGTAGTCGCTTTCATGTGCAATACGTATTTGCCACCAACGGCCATCGTTATGGTGAGTTTGATAAAACTACCGGCTTGCAAACCGGGCCGCATGTGTTCAAAGAACACTTTCCAACGCACACCGCGCTAACCCAGCGCTACCTCAACGACACTGGCATCGACCTGCATAAACCGGAAGCGGCGCTGTTATTCACCGCCGACAGCAAAGCCTATCCCAAGAGCCGCTATTACCAGGATGCCGCGATTCGCGCCGTGTTCGAGAAGATCCTGCATTGCGAACGGGCACAAAAGCCGTGTCGTGTTTTGCTGGCACTGGCCACCGGCGCCGGTAAAACGGTGATTGCCGCCAACTTGCTGTGGCGCCTGCAACAAGCCCAACGCCTGACCAAACCCGCATTATTTTTGTGCGACCGCGACGAACTGCGTACTCAAGGCTATAACAAACTGAAAGCGGCCTTTGGCGATAGCGCCCGCATCGTCGAAACCGCCAGCGGACAAAACGCCGCCAAAAACGCCCGCGTGCATATCGCCACCTATCAAACCTTGGGTTTGGATGACGAAGAATCCGGCGCCAGCAGTTTTTTAACCGACCACTATCCGCCCGACGCCTTCAGCGTCATCATCATTGACGAATGCCATCGCTCCGCCTGGGGCCGTTGGTCGGAAGTCTTGCTGCGTAATCCTAACGCAGTGCAAATCGGCTTGACCGCCACGCCGCGCCAGTTACGCGAATCCAAACAGCAAACCGCCGACGATGCCGCTATCACCGCCAACAATCTCAAATACTTCGGCGAACCGGTCTACGAATACACCTTGATCCAAGCGCAAGAAGACGGCTACCTCGCCGCCTGCGAAATCGTCAAACGCCAGGCCAGTATCGACAACATCAGCTATACCAAGCAACAAATACTCGACCTCAAACCCACCGACCTTCGCACCGGCAAACCCATTTGCGAGACGGATTTAAAAAAAGACCTCTACACCGCCAAAGACTTCGACGACGAAATCTTTATCGAGCTGCGCACTCCTGCGATGTGCGCAGACTTGTTCGAGCAGCTCTGCCGCCACGGCGGCCCCGAACAAAAAGTGATTATTTTCTGCACCCGCGACATTCATGCTGATCGCGTCGTGCAACAGATGAACAACCTGTACAGCCGATGGTGCAAACAGCACGGCAAAACCCCGAAAGACCTGTACGCCTTTAAATGCACCAACAAAGGCGGCCGCGACCTGATCCAGCCCATGCGCGGCTCCGGCGAACGCGCTTTCATCGCCTGCACGGTCGATCTGCTGGCAACCGGCGTCGACATCGAACGCCTCAATGCCGTGGTGTTCTTCCGCTACCTGGAATCCAGCATCTTGTTTTACCAAATGGTCGGACGCGGCACCCGCATCGACGAAGACACCCAAAAATACAAATTTTGGCTCTACGACTACACCGGCGTCACCGACTTATTCGGCACCGATTTCATCACCGCGAACAGCTCGGGCAAAAAGCAAAAGCCGGGCGGCGATGATGAAGATGACGAGGATGACGGCGGTGATGATGGCGATGGAGGACAAGGGAATCAACCCTCGGTAGCGGAGATTAGAGGCCAATACGTCAGCGTTACCCCGCAAGGCCGTTATATTCTGACCCGCCGCGATGGCCGCGACGTGCAAATCCCCAGCGACGAATACCGTCGGGAAATCCTGCAGCGTGTGGTCAGCGAGGCACACGATCTCAATCAGTTTCGCCAATTGTGGATAGAAGCCAAAAAACGTCGGCAATTGATCGACCATCTGCTGGGGGACCATTACTCGCCGGAAGTACTGCGCGAACTGGAAGACATGCAGGATTTTGATTATTACGACATCTTCGCCCACCACGGCTACCGCGCCCAAGCCTTGAAGCAACCGCAACGCGGCGAGGCGTATATCGACAGCAATCAAGCCTGGTTCGACGCCATGCCAAGCGACAGCGCCATCGTGTTGCGCGGCTTCGGTCAGCAATTTGCGCTGGGCGGCACCGAAGCATTGGAAACACCGACGCTGTGGGACGTGCCGGACATTCAGCAGGCGGGTGGTTTGGAGGCGTTGAAAAAATTGGGAAAACCGGTGAAGGTGATTTTGCAGGCTAAGGGAAGGTTGTTTGGGGTATGAGTGAAATCAAAACATTGGCTGATGTCGCCCATATCGTTGCGGGTTCAGGCTTCAATGAAGCATTCCAAGGACAAACTAATCTCCCAATTCCATTTGTCAAAGTCAGCGACTTCCAAAGCTCTGTCGATAATTGGTTAAGTTCGGCCGCAAATTCAGTAAATGAGGATATGTTAAAAGCCTTGGGTGCTAAAAAGTATCCTGCTGGAACGATCATATTTCCAAAGGTCGGTGGAGCGCTGCTAACTAATAAACGTACACGTCTTGCTGTTGAATCAGCAATGGATAACAACGTAATGGGATTGATTCCACTAGGCATCGATCCTGATTATTTGTTCTATTTCATGTGTTTATTTGATATGGGAAGTATTGCAAATGCTCAAGCATTGCCTTCTGTCAGCGCTTCTGCTGTAGCAAAGATAGAGATTCCAGTCCCTGTTTCTCGAGAAATACAGCGTCAAATCGCCAACAAGCTCAAAACCCAACTCGCTGAAGTCGAAACCGCGCGGCAGGCTTTAGAAATCCGACAGCAAGAAATTGTCAAACTTGCCAATGCCTATATTCGCCAAAGCATCGTGCATTCCAAGGTTAGCGAATGCCCGTTAGGTGATGTTCTGGATGAAGTGAAAAAAGGCATTGGTGAACGTTGGGCCGATTACCCGGTATTGGGTGCAACCCGTGACGGCTTGGCACCGGCCAAGGAGCCGCCGGGCAAACAACCGCAACGTTATAAACCGGTTTTCTCCGGCACCGTGTTTTACAATCCAATGCGTATCCTGATCGGCTCGATTGCCTTTGTCGATGACGACGATCAGCCCGGTATCACCAGCCCGGATTATGTGGCGTTGCAGGGCAAGCCGGGAATAGTCGACTCCCGCTGGTTTTATTACTGGCTACGTTCGCCTTACGGTGTGCAGTGCATCAATTCGCTGGCGCGCGGTGCAGTACGCGAACGGATGTTGTTTAATCGCCTTGCAGAAGGCTTCATTCAACTGCCACCGTATTCCGAGCAAGTCCGAATATCCGCTGCGCTGAAACAATTGCAACCGGTCAAGGCGGCCATTAAACAACAGCTCGACGACTTGAATAAAATCCCGGAACGGTTGCTGGCTAAGGCCTTCGATTTTAATCACGAAAGGAGATCGTCGTGACCACCAAACATATCGCCGAACAGCACCACGCAACCTTCGAGAGCATTCGTCACTTGGATGACGACGGTAATGAGTATTGGCATGCTCGTCAACTGGCTGTTGTGTTGGAATATTCACAATATCGTCATTTCTTGCCGGTTTTAGAACGCGCCAAGGAAGCTTGTAGGAATAGCGGGCAAGACGTTGCCGACCATATTGAGGATGTCCTCACAATGGTCGAAATCGGCTCTGGCGCAAAACGGGAAGTAGCGGATGTACGCTTATCACGCTATGCCTGCTATCTGGTGGTGCAAAACGGCGACCCCAGCAAGCCGGTGATTGCCAATGGCCAAACTTATTTTGCCATGCAGACTCGGCGGCAGGAATTGGCGGATGACGAACAGTTCGCCCGGCTTTCCGAAGATGAAAAACGTTTGGCCATTCGTAATGAGCTGGCTTTACATAACAAACATCTGGCCGCCGCGGCCAAGGATGCCGGGGTGGAAACATCGCTGGATTACGCCATTTTTCAGGATCATGGCTACCGCGGCTTGTATGGTGGGTTGGCGGCCAAGGATATTCACGCTCGTAAAGGTTTGAAAAAAAGCCAGAAAATTCTGGATCACATGGGTAGCACCGAATTGGCCGCAAACTTGTTTCGCGCCACCCAAACCGAAGAAAAACTGAAACGCGACCAAGTCAAAGGTAAACGGCAGGCCAACCAAACGCACTTGGAAGTTGGTAAAAAAGTCCGTCAGACCATTAAGGATTTGGGCGGGACAATGCCGGAATCACTACCTACGCCGGGAAAAAGTATTAAACAAATTGAATCGGCGCGGAAGAAACTGATCAAGTCCGACGATACTAATGAGTAATTTGAATCTATGAGGATAGAAATTATGTTGCAACAACAGCTGATTGAAGAAATCAAACAAATTCCCAGCGATAAGCTGGGCGAGATTTACGATTTGGTGCATTACTTTCGCCTGGGTTTGGAGCGAGAAGCATCGCAGCCTGCCGCTACCGGACAACGACGTCCCATAGGCCTGGCTAAAGCCAGTTTTAAAGTGCCGGATAGTTTTTTTGCACCGTTACCAGCGGATTTGCTGGATGAATTTGAAGGGCGCTAAGTGAAAGTTTTATTGGATACCTGTGCTTTTCTCTGGTTGGCCAGCGATGACGCGGCATTGAGCGAAAAGGCCAAGACCGTGTTTCAAGATCCTGATAACACGGTGTTGTTAAGTAGCGTGTCGATTTGGGAAGTGTTGGTCAAGCATCAGTTGGGAAAGTTGCCACTACCCCTGGCACCCGAAGCGTTTGTTCGCCAACAATGCCGCGACCATTTGATCGATTATTTGCCGCTGGATGAAAAGGCCGTTTTCCAATTAAGTCGTTTGCCAACCTTACACCGCGATCCTTTTGATCGCATGTTGATATGCCAAGCGATGGCACATGATTTGGTCATTTTGACTGCCGATGGTCTGATTAGCCAGTATCCCGTCGCGACGTTGTGGTGAGAAAAAACATGCTTGAAAAAGTTAAATCGGCACGCCGCGCCAAAGCCCCCAAAGCCATCGCCTCCACCCAATCCCTGTCGTCTTTCGTCAAAGCCATTTGCGACGTGATGCGCCGTTCCAACTGCGCCAGCGCCTTGCAGTACGTGCCGGAACTAACTTGGATTCTGTTTTTGCGCATTCTCGATGCTCAGGAGCAAAAAGCCCTGGAACAAGCCGAAGCCTTGGGCAACGACTATTCGCCGGCTTTGCGGGCGCCGTATCGCTGGCAGGATTGGGCGGCGCCGTATTCCGAGAAGCCGGATGCGCCGAAAACGCCGGAAGGTTATCGGTTTGGTTGGAAGCGGCAAGCCTTGTTCGAAGCCGGTGAAGGCAGTCTGTTCGATTTCATCAATAACCAATTGCTGCCGCATCTGCATCGGCTGGATGTCGATCCGCGTACTCAACTGCCTAATGCCAGCGCCAGCCCCAAGCAGCGCGTGATTGGCCGCATCATGACGGCGGTGGAAAAGGTGCGCGTGGATAGCGAAACCAATCTGTGCGACATTTTCGACAAGGTGCATGAAATCCACATCGATCATATCGACGACACCCATTTCTTTACCCTGTCGCAAGTCTATGAAGATTTGCTGCTGAAAATGGGCGAAAAGAACTCGGACGGCGGCCAGTTCTTCACGCCGCGCGAAGTGATTCGGGCGATGGTGAATGTGCTCGATCCGCAGCCGGGCGAAACGGTGTATGACCCGTGTTGCGGCACCGGCGGCTTTTTGGCGGTGGCTTACGAGCATATCGCCCATCAACTGGGGCAGTCGCCGGCCTCGACGGTGTTGGAAACGCTGAAGCACGATACGTTTTTCGGTCGGGAAAAGGAAAATCTGGTATTCCCCATCGCCTTAGCCAATCTGATTTTGCACGGCATAGACCAGCCCAATCTCTGGCACGGCAACACGCTGACCGGCAAGCAAACCTACGACGGTTTATTCGAGCAAGCGCCGGCGACGTTTGATGTGATCCTGACCAATCCGCCGTTTGGCGGCAAGGAAGGCTCGGACGCGCAGAAAAACTACGATTTTGAAACCGGCTCCACGCAAGTGTTGTTTGTGCAGCATATCCTGGACGAATTGAAAGCGCCGCTGGACGGTAAGCCGGGCGGACGCTGCGGTATCGTGCTGGACGAGGGTTTGCTGTTTCGCACCAACGAAAGCGCCTTCGTGGAAACCAAACGTAAATTGGTGGATGAATGCGATTTGTGGTGCATCGTTAGTTTGCCGGGTGGGGTGTTTTCGACGGCCGGCGCGGGCGTTAAAACCAACCTGCTGTTTTTCCGCAAAGGCAGCAAAACCGAGCGCATTTGGTATTACGATTTGTCGCAAGTCAAAGTCGGTAAAAAGTCGCCGATGACGTTGGCGCATTTCGGTTTTGATCGACACGGCGGTCTATTGAGCGATGCCGAATTGCCGTCCACACTGACGGCCGACTGGCTGGCGGTGGAAGAAAATAAAGACAAGCTCTTCCCGTCGTTTGCCCGTTTGCTGGCGAAACACGGCACGCCGGAAGCCGACAGCGATTTTTCCTGGACGGTCGATTTCGCCGCCCGCCGCGCCAAAGCCCGCGCAGACATGCAGCCCTTTATCGACGAAGCTAACCGGCTAACAGAAGAACTATTGCCGTTACGGGAAACGTTGAAGGCATTGAAACGCGACAAAGCCGGCAAGGACAAAATCGCCGCCGCTGAAGATGCGATTAAAACCAAGGAAAAAGCCATCCGCGAAGCCCAGGCCAAAGCCAGCGACATCGACGCCGCCGTTTTCGACCTGAAAGCTGTGAATCCGCATGCCAAAGTCGTTACTGATACCCGCACCGTGCAGCAGATTATCGACAACATCAATCATCAAGGCGAGATAGTCGCGCGGGCTATGGCGAATTTGACAGCCATGATCTAACGCTGTGTCGTTCCGAGTGTATGGTAATAACCTAGGTTTGTAACATCGAACGAAGGACTTGTGCATTTTGCTCAAGTGCTAGGAATTTTTGTAAATGCTGTTGAACTCGCTTTTTGTCACATTGATGTCATAAGGTATTTGTAAGCTAAAGCTTCAAATAAATAAAAATATGAGTCAGGAAAATGAGCGAATTTTTCAACAAGAAGCCGATGGAGCTTTTGGAGATTGAACAAGTGGTTAACGAATTGATTGAAGACCTGAGCCACCCGTTGAATAACAAAAGACATCCTTACCATCGAGATTGTGTTCAAGCGTTTAATGATTTGATGGCACATGCGGACACTATTCGCCAGCACTGGGCTTCTCATTAGAACGATCTCAAAGCTCTACGGTCATCGGCCATGCTCACGCCAGAAGTAAAGCGCCCGGTTTTGGATTGGCTGGCGCGTAGGTATAGGATTACGCTAATGATTGTTGTAGATCAAATAATCCTTTATTTTTAGGCCTATAGTGGCTGCGTCTTCACAGCAATAGGTTCAGAAATACGATGACGGCAGAGCTGCAACTTAAACGTTACCATGTCTTTTTTGAAGATCTTACGCACCCTGGATTCGGTTGCCATCGCGATGAATCCGGCGTCGTAATGATCACGCTTTATCGATTACGCTTATCTATTTATGGTCGGACATTCAACCGCCGTTGGAAGTAATCTCTAAATAGCGCGCTGAACAGCCTCTGCCGCATTCTGTAGAGGCCATGGCGTGTTGCAGTTCTTGAATCGTGGTCTTTAGGGCTTTCAGTTAATGGTTTGACTGGCCTAGTCATCCCAACTTTCCCGGTAGTAGTCATTGGCATTTTGGCCTGAATCGATTTTACCGTGGGCCCGCATCTGTTCGTCTAATTTTCAATGTTGACTATAATTTCCAGCGATTCCAGTTCAGTTTCAGGATACCTGGGGCTTCAAGCCATTGCGGCTGTTCTGGCGGTGCGGTGAATCTTTATTGGGAAGACAAAATCATGGTGAAGCGCTTAACGGGGTATTTATGTGTTGTGTTTTTTACCGGCTGCGCAACGCTTAGCCAACAAGACTGCAAGCGGGGCGATTGGTTTGGTTTAGGGGTTCAAGACGGTCGCTCTGGAGAGGCGAGTGAGCGGCTGAGCGAACACCGAAAGGCATGCTCCGAATACGGTGTGGCGGTGAATGATTCGCAGTATTTTGCTGGCCGCGAACAGGGTATAAGAGAATACTGTCGTATCGATAACGCTTTTGAAGTGGGATTGCAAGGCCATGATTACCGCCATGTTTGCCCGCCATCGATTGATGGTGTATTCAGCCGTTACCACGCAGCGGCTTACGCTGTACATAGAGAACGCGCCGAACTGGATAGGATAGATAACGAACTTTCCAGCAAAGAAATCAGCTTGGGGGATAACAAGTTAAACGACAAAGACCGGGCCAGAATTCGTAACGATATAAGTCAACTGCGGCGTAACCGAGATCGGGCTCGGGATGATCTTTACTATCACGAACGGCAACTCAACGAGTTCCGCCATGAGTCTCAGTCTTATCGCTGAGTGGCTTCTTGGGATTCGGGACGATTCGTTGCAAGTATCCGGATTAAGCACAGATAATTCGTTAGCAAAACGCGGTATCTGTTAGGCAAGCTAGGCACTGATAATTTTTTGAATTAACTCTGCCTTTAAGTTGCCTGGCAGCGTCTTTGTCTTTAACTCATTCTCTCGGTTCGGGTTTGCCGTCGTTCAGTCTTTCCTGCTTGTCTTTCTCAAACTCGTGTTTAACGAAAAACAGGCCACCCATCAAGCCCAACAGCATTACGACTTCCAGTATTTCTCTCATCATTTCAGCCACCTTTCGTTTAGGAAAAAGCCTTGTTACTTCAGTGGGGTGACTAATGATTTTTTGGACGGGCTACAAGAATAAGGTTTTTACAACATTAGTTTCCCTCGTCAGACAGATTACCCTGGGAATTTGCATAGTCAATGATGAAGCTGATAGTCAAATTAGCGGCTTACTGCAACAGCGGCAATAAACTCACCATGCCCCAGGCTATGCCGCCGGCGGCGGGAATCGTCAGAACCCAGGCCCAAACAATCCGTTCGATCACGGAAAGTTTCAGGGTATAGGGATTTTTGGCAAAACCGACACCCATGATTGCTGTAGAGATACTATGCGTGGTGGAAACCGGCATGCCGAAATGTGCGGCGGCCAATAGAATGGTGGCGGAGCTGGTTTCCGCCGCGAAGCCGTTGATTGGGTGCAGTTTGACCATTTTGTGGCCAAGGGTCTTGATAATCCGCCAGCCGCCCACCGACGTGCCGAGCGCCATGATCAAGGCGCAACTGAACACGATCCAGGTGTCGATGTCTTTTTCGCCGCCGTCCGGACGCAGGAACTCCGCCCAACTGGGCAGCTGATCGAGCGTGCCGGCGTTATTGGCCGCAAAAATGGCCAGCGCAATGATGCCCATGGTTTTTTGTGCATCGTTACTGCCGTGGGCAAAGCCCATATAACCGGCCGATAGCAATTGTGCTTTTCCGAACAGCGCATTGATCCATCTCGGCCGGGAGATTTGCGCCATGACACCGCCGGCGGAATTCATGCCGCTGATGATCGCCATCAACAAACCCATGATCAAAATGCCCAAGGTAAAGCCGGCAATCGGCGAGCTTATCATCGGGATCACCACTTTCCAGAGTAGGCCTTTGTTTTCGGTCCACACCAAGGCGGTTTTCGACCATATCAACACATCGGGATTATTGTGCCCCGCCGCCAGGGCCGCGCCGCATAAGCCGCCGATCAAGGCGTGGCTGGAAGAAGAGGGCAAGCCCAAGGCCCAGGTGATCAGATTCCAGATAATCGCCCCGGTCAGTGCGCAAATCAACACTTCGGAGGTAATCGTCACCATGCCGGTATCGACCAGTCCTGAGGAAATGGTTTTGGCTACCGCGGTGCCGGATAAGGCGCCGACCAGATTGGTCACGGCAGCCAGGATCACCGCCTGGGTGGGGGTTAATACTTTGGTGGCGACTACCGTGGCAATCGAGTTGGCCGTGTCGTGGAAACCGTTGACGAACTCGAATATCAGCGCCGCCAGAATGACCAGCAAAAGCAATGTCAGCATGACGGAGCCACTAAGAATTTTTTAATACGATGTGGTAAACCACGTTGCCGGCATCGCGACAGCGGTCAATGGCTTTTTCCAGGATTTCGAACAAATTGGTTTTTACCAGATAACGGATCGGATCGGTTTCGTTGGCGTAGACGTCGCGATACAGCTCAAGTATCTGTTCGTCGGCTTCCGCTTCAATCGTTTGCAGTTGATCGTTGAGTCTTTTGACTTCGTCCAAATCCATGCCTTTGCGCAGTTGACCAACCATTTGTTCCAAAACTTGGCAGGCTTGTTCCAGCATGACAGCACGGCTGTTGAAATCGACATCGCCGATCCGCTCCGATGCCAGCGTATAACGCTCGGCAAATTTTTCGACGACTTTCGGAATCTTATACAGCGCGCCGTTTAGGGCTTCTATATCCTCGCGGTCCAGGACGGTCACGAAGGTATTGACTAATTCTTCGCTGATTTGGCCGAATAAATTCTTTTCCCGGCGCCGCGCGTGTTTAAATTTTTCTAATGACTGTTGGGTGGTGGGTGTGCTTAGTAGTTCTATCAAGGCTTTGGCCGAGGCGTGTGCCGATTCCGCACTAGCTTCAAGCAATCCATAAAATTTATCGCCTTTGCCAAAGATGGTTTGTAGAGAGAACATGGTGTACCTTAATTGTGACGGTTTTGTTGCATATTGTATAACAGCGTGGCGGCATGTGCAGAAACTGTCGGCAATTTGCCGACCGCATGCGTAGCGGATGTCATCCGGCGCTAAACTGCCAAACGCGGGTTAATCGCGTTTTTGCAAAATGTCCTTAACCGCGCGTATTGCCGATTGGCTGGCGCCGTTGGAGTGGCTGTCCTCGGTAAAGTCTCCGGCAAAATAGACGCGGCCCTGCGGTTTTCTTAACGACTCAGACAGGCTATCGAAGCGTGACCGGCCGACCGGCCATGATGCTATCGCGCGCGGATGGTAACGGTAAAAATTCATCCGTTTGACCGACTCCCGGAAGCCCGGCCACTGTTTGTCAAACGTCGCCAGCAACGCTTCGCGAATCTGATCCGGATCGCTCATCCGCGAGTTAAACCGTTCTGCGTCCGCACCGCTAACCAATAAATTCAACAACGCATCGGCGCCGGATTTTGATCCGCCCTCATAAATTACCCCCAAAGGACTGTCGGTCATAATCGGCAATATGCTGTCGCCGTCGCGGGTCCAGAAGCTGCTGGCAGCCTTATCCACCGTGACGTGCGCGGTAAAGTAGGCGCCGGCCGATTGGGTTTGGATAGCCTGTTTTCGCTCGGCGCTCAACGGCGGATTGAACTGAATGTCGTTGAGCCGGAATAATGGAATGGCAGTGATCACGTATTTGGCGCGGAATAGCTTTTGCCGCAGACTGCTTTGGTCGGACGTAAGCACTTCCACATTTTTATCGGTGGCCGTGATATGAGTAACTTGCTGGTTGAGCAGGATGCGGTCCCTGCCGATAAAATCGGCCAGCGCCCGCACGGCGCGTTGATTGCCGCCTACTACATGGCGTGGCGCCAGACCGTCGCCGGAAAAATAATGCCATTCGGCAATGCCGTCCAGCGCGCTGATTTTTCGCCAGGAGGTGGCGTATTCCGGTTCGGTTTCGATGCGCACCAACTCTTGGGCCTTGAGCGACAGGCCGCTGGTGCTTTCGATCCAGTCGGCGAAGGAAATATCTTGCAGAGCCAGCATAGTCTCAGGCAAGGGCCGTAAAGCCAATTGCCGGTAAAGCTCGGCCATTTTGGCGTCCCAGCGTTGATAGGCTTGCAATTCGTCGCTATCCAACACCGATGCCAGAAACTCCTGATTGGTATTTTGCGTAAACGGATACAGCTTGCCCTGGTAATAAAAACTGGAAAAACTGCTGTAAGCCGTTTCCATCGGCACATGCAAATCCCGGAAAATCTCGATAGCCGGGTTATTTTCCCAAAACTCTTCCAAACCCACTTCGGCATGCGTGCCGTCCGGGTAAGTAGCGGTGCGGATACGGCCGCCAACACGCGGACTCATTTCCAAAATCACGGTAGTTTTGCCGGCCTTCTTTAAATGATAGGCCGCACTTAAACCCGACAGGCCTGCGCCGACGATCAACACATCAGCGCTAAGTGGTTCGGCGGCTAAGGTAGCGGAGCGCAGGCTTAGCGACAGGGCCAAAGCAATGAAACAGATGGAACGGTTGAGTTGCTTGAGGGATAGGGTGGTCATCTGCGTCGCCTCTGCGTGTTTATGGGTTGCCAGCCGTTTGCCGTTGGAATTGGCAGCGAATTCTCGCTACGGTACGAGCCAAATATTGCAGGCAAATGACTTGATGGTAACTAAAGGTCCGCCACCGGCTATGTCACATAATAGTCACAAACTTGTCGTATTCTCGCGTTTTACCCCATCGTAAGCTGCCCGACTGATGAAATATTCCGCAACCGCACACGGCAAAAGCTTTCATTTTCGCGATTTGCGTACCTTGCTGGCCAAGGCTACGCCGCGCCGGGCAGCGGATGAGTTGGCCGGTTTGGCGGCGGATTCCGAAGTGGAGCGGGCTGTTGCTCAGCGAGTTTTGGCCGACGTACCCTTAAGGCGGTTTATCGAAGAGCCTTTAATTGCGCCGGAACTGGATGAAATCTCGCGCTTGATTCTGGAGCGCCATGATCCGCAAGCGTTTGCGCCGATTGCGAGTTTAAGTGTGGGCGAGTTTCGCGATTGGCTGTTAACCGAGCAGAACGATGTGGCGGCCATCTCCGCAGGATTGACGCCGGAAATGGTGGCCGCGGTCAGCAAAATCATGCGTAACCAGGATTTGATTGCCGTGGCGCGCCGTTGCCGCGTGGTTACCCGCTTTCGCAGCACGATCGGCTTGCCGGGCCGCTTGTCCACGCGCCTGCAACCCAATCATCCGACCGACGATCCGCGCGGCATTGCGGCAAGTATTCTGGATGGTTTACTTTACGGCAGCGGCGATGCGGTGATTGGCATCAATCCCGCCACCGACAATCTGCATAACGTCCACAGCTTGTTGAATTTGCTGGACGAGATCATTGCTCAGTATCAAATTCCAACCCAGTCTTGCGTACTGTCCCACGTGACCACCAGCATGGAATTGATGCGGCGCGGTGCGCCGGTGGATTTGCTGTTTCAATCCATCGCCGGCACCGAAGCGGCCAATTGCAGTTTCGGTATCGATCTGGCAATGCTGCGCGAAGCGAAGGCTATGGCGGAAAACTTGGGTCGTGCGAGTGCAGGCCAGCAGTTGATGTATTTCGAAACCGGGCAGGGCAGCGCCTTATCCGCCAATGCGCATCACGGTATCGATGCGCAAACCTGCGAGGCGCGGGCTTATGCGGTCGCCAGGGCGTTCGATCCGTTGCTGGTCAACACCGTGGTCGGCTTCATCGGTCCGGAATATTTATACGATGGCAAGCAAATCATCCGCGCCGGTCTGGAGGATCATTTTTGCGGCAAGTTGCTGGGTGTGCCGATGGGCTGCGATATTTGTTACACCAACCATGCCGAGGCCGATCAGAACGATATGGATACCCTGCTGACGCTGCTGGGAGTGGCCGGCTGCAACTTTATAATGGGCATACCCGGTGCCGACGACGTAATGCTGGCGTATCAAAGTACTTCGTTTCACGATGCGTTGTATCTACGACAAGTATTGGGCTTGCGGCCGGCGCCGGAGTTCGAGGCTTGGTTGGAGCGGATGGGTATTTTCGACGGTCAAAACCGCTTGGCCGCGGCGCGTAACGCCACACCATTGCTGGCCAACTTTCATGGCTTGCCGCGGGCTTAACGATGAACGATCCGTGGATTAGCTTACGGCAATTTACCCAGGCCAGAATTGCCCAAGGCCGCGCCGGTTGTAGTCTGCCGACGGCAGCGCTATTGGAATTTCAATTGGCCCACGCGGCCGCGCGGGATGCTGTGCATCAAGTTTGGGATGTGGTGACATTTGCCGAAGGCTTGGAAAGCTTGGATTTGGAGCCGCTGGTACTTGCCACGCCGGTCGCCAGCCGCGCCCAGTACCTGCAACGTCCCGATTGGGGGCGTTGCCTGGCACTGGCCAGCCGGGAACACCTGATGGCTCGCAGCCGACCCTCAATCGACGTCGCCTTAATTGTCAGCAATGGCTTGTCGTCCGCCGCCCTGGATACGCACGGCTTGCCCTTGCTCAGCGCCATCGTTGCTGCTTACCGGGCCGCCAAGCTGCGGTTGGGGCCGGTGTGTTTGGTGCCCAATGGCCGGGTGGCCTTGGCCGACGAAATCGGTGGATTATTGAACGCGCGCCTGGCTGTCATCATCGTCGGCGAGCGGCCCGGTCTAAGCGCCGCTGACAGCCTGGGGATTTACCTGACCTACGCCCCGCAAGTCGGCAACACCGACGCCGAACGCAACTGCATCTCCAACATTCGCCCGCCCGCCGGCCTGAGCTACAGCGCCGCGGCTGCCAAACTGGTTTATTTGAGCAAGCAGGCGCTGCAACTGGGTTTTTCGGGGGTAGCGTTGAAAGACGATATGCCGGCGCAGTGGCTTACCGAGATTGGCAGCGCGGAGTTGTTAAACAAACTCTGAACCAGTTGATTACGCCAAGGCAAATGTGGCTCGGCAACTGCTCCCGCATCCTGACAGTCGACACGATGTGCCATTTTCTGTTCGAATCGGCGGAAGATTTCATGGCCGCTTTCATGTCGCATGCCGCCGAATTAAGCCGATTTAGGACCGGTGATGCAGTTCCACGATGTGTTGATTTCGGCGCAAGCCTGCGACTTGACGAGACTTGATCAATGATGGCCGGAGAGATGATTGGCCGATTGGGCTGTCATAGCTCGCTGAACCTGTGCTTTCGTCGCAATGCAATTGGCCGCTATTGCAGTTGGAACGGGCGGCTAGAAAGGGTCCAAAAACACCGGCGCTTTGCCGAACTCGGTTTTGTATTCGCCGTTTGGCACGTACCAACCGGGGCCTTGAGAGCCACCATGCCAGGACACGCGCTTGCCGTCCGTCGCCCATTGATCGAGCTTCTCGCCGCTTTTGGTCAGATAGTCGGATGCGTAACAAACGGTATTTAGCCAAGGGTCGATGATTAGCCAGGATTGCGCGATCTTGCGGCTGGTGAAATCGGCTGTAGACGCATACTTACGTGCTGTATCCGGGATCGCTTCCTGCGAAACCAAACAAAAAGCGTGGTCGCCTTTGCCGTAAACGATGCCGATATAGAGTAAGTCGCGCTTGATATTGTAGATTTTCTTAGTGTAGTAAGCGCTCAAGGCTGCCATCTCTCCGCAGTTGCCCGAGCGGTCCGCAATAGTCATCTTCACCAATTTCTCGGCCAACTCCAAGTGTGACGTGGCGCCATTCAGCCTGTGTTTGGCAGACTCGTCGGCTTCCAGCCATCGGGTCATGCCTTTAGCGCTCATATTCGCCAAAACGGCAGAACCGGCAAGATCGACGTCGTAAAGCTTGTTACTGGATTTATGGCCTTTTTTAAAGAACTCTCTGACTAGAACCTTGATTTTTTCGCCTTCGTCCACCAGCATGGTTGTACCCTCTAGAGTTTGATTCTTGGCAATTGCAAGCGCCCCGCTTTCCGCTGTCCCGGTAGGCAAACGGGCGGGCCTCACGCCGGGTATTGCGTTCTCGGCGTTGTGTCGTAAGTATAGTTGAAACCCGAATGGTTTATGGGAGTCTCTAAAAATCCACGATTGTTTTGGTAAGCGGTTCGGGCAGATTTACCGTTGATTCGTCCTTCACGAGTTCGTTTACCGTTATCGATAACACCCCAGGTTATCGAGCCGTCACACCATTCATCAAATTGTCACCGAGCGGTTTTAGACTCCGGCGTTGCCGACTCGTTCACGTTTTTTGTCTTAAAGCCTTGGAGACCCTCATGAAATTCAAAGTAGTTCGATTAACCGCCGTCGCGACGCTGGTCGCTCTGGGCGGTAAAGCGCAAGCGGCATTGCCCAACGGCGTGGCCGCGGGCGACGTCAGCCAAACTTCCGCCGTACTGTGGGGAAGGTCCAATACCGCCGGTGATTTATATTTCCAGTACGCGACCGATAGCGCTTTTACGCAGAATGTCGGTTCCAGCTTTAAGACCGTGAATGACCCGCTGGCGCCGGTCAAATGGGATGTCTCGGGTTTGTCCGCGGATACTACCTATTACTATCGTGCTATCGATAGCGTTGGTGCGATAGCCCGCGGCCAATTTAAAACCGCTGCGGCATTGGGTAACACCACTGGTCTGCGCTTTGGTGTATCCGGCGATTGGCGCGGTGAATTACTACCGTATCCGGCCGTGAAAAACGCCAGCCAGCGAAACCTGGATTTTTTTGTGGCGATGGGCGATACCATTTACGGCGACGTGGCCTCCAACGTCAACGGCGGCCAACAACAAGCGCAATCCCTGGCCGACTACCGCAACAAGCACGCGGAAGTGTATAGCGCCAAGGGCGGCATGAACGGCTTGGCCGATCTGCGCCAATCGACCGCCGTGTTTGCCACGATAGACGACCACGAAGTGACCAACGACTTCGCCGGCGGCGCCGATGTCGCCACCGACGCGCGTTTCAATGCCGATCCGGCCGGCACTCGGATCAATGACAGTACCTTGTACAACAATGGTATCCAGGCTTTTCAGGAATACAATCCGCTGCGCAACGAGACTTACGGCGCCACCGGCGACATTCGCACGGCCGGCGAAGTCAAGTTGTACCGCAACCAAACCTTCGGCAATGACGCGGCCTTGATGGTGTTGGATGCGCGCTCGTTTCGCGACAAAGAACTAGCCGATGCGAATCCTTTAAGCCAAGCTTCGGTTGGCGGCTTTTTGGCCAACTCGTTCGACCCGAGCCGGACCATGCTGGGCAAGCAGCAAATCGCCGACCTGAAAGCCGATCTGCTGTCAGATGAGCAAAATGACGTCACCTGGAAATTTATCGCTGTCACTGAGCCAATGCAAAACCTGGGGGTGGTTGGTGCTGGCGACCGCTTTGAAGGCTATGCCGCCGAACGTACCGAAATCCTGAAGTTTATCGACGACAACAAAATCGATAACGTGGTGTTCCTGTCGGCCGACATTCACGGTACTTTGGTGAATAACCTGACTTATCAACTCACACCGTTCGGTGAGCAAAAAGCCACCAACGCCTTCGAAATCACCACCGGTTCCGTAGCCTATGACGCGCCGTTTGGCCCAACAGTCGCGCAATTGGCGGCCGCGGTAGGTTTATTGACGCCGCAACAAAAAGCCTTCTACGACACATTGCCCAGCATTGCCGCCAAGGACAGTTTCATCAAGTCGGTAACCAATGGCGCTTTGACGCCGCTGGGTTACGACCCGCTGGGCTTGGATGCCAATCTGGCTAGCGCCGACGGCAAAATCCAGGCCGAATTGCTGCAAGGCGATTACGTCGCCACGCACACCTTTGGCTGGACCGAGTTTGAAATCGATCAGGTCACTCAACAACTGCTGGTCACCACCTATGGCATTCCCGCCTACAACGTCGGCGATATTGCCAACGATTTGAGCGGCATCGTCAACCGCACGCCACAAATCGTCAGCCAGTTCAGAATCACGCCAAGCTCTGTACAACCCGTACCGGTTCCCGGCGCGGCCTGGTTGTTTGGTAGCTCTTTATTGGGTCTGGCGTTTGGCAAACGCAAAAAAGCCTAGTTAAGTGGGCGGCAGGGGATGTCTGTCAGTTGCCGCATTATCTGCAACAGCAACTGCGGATTGAGGTTTTTCGCAGAACATCAGCTGTTTTGCTGGGGACTAGTGTATCGAAGCACATGCGGTGGTGGATTGACTGCTGGCGCGGATGCCTCGGCGATATGGTCTTAATGTTTTGTCTGTATATATTTGGGGCTCAGCCTTGTAATTAGACTCGAAATTTAGCATGGATAAATTGATCAGAAACTCCTCAAACACGCCAGTGCTGTTGAAGGTCTGTGTTCTTTTGTTGTTATTGATTAGTTCGCCGGCTGAAGCCAGAAGAGTTCACGTTTGCTTTGGTATTGAGGATCATTTTTACGATTTGGGTGAATTAAAAGCCTCGGATCAACAGGTTAAAAAAACAGGTATGCCGGCCGAATGGGCTTCCGATGGGTATCTATTTGGTATTCATTTACAGGATCACTGTTTGCTTGTTCCGACTAAAACAGACGTGGTCGGTTATGCCGTCTATGCCAAAAATTCAAGCCAATACTGGGTTTTGGACGAAACTACCATTCAATCATTGCAAAAATCTGGGGTGCTGCCAAACCCCATGCCGCCGCTGCAGGTGCCGTGGGATGACACTGTTGGCGGCCAGTGGCTTTGGGGCCTGGCTATCTTGGCTGGATTGGTAGTTATTGTTGCCCTGGAAGCTTTTTTGTCCGGCAAGCTGCAACGACGTGTCGTCGCTAAAGTTGATAAAGTCTTGCATGGTAGTTTTGTGCTGTTATTGCGCGAGGTGTTAGTCGATGTTGCGCGTATAGATCGGAATTTTGATGCTAATAAATTACATGCCATACTCGCTATTATGCAGCGGCTGGGGATTGCTGTTAACGACCTCGCTAAGCTTAACCCCGAGGATATGCCTGCAGGGAAATTATCAAGAAAGCTATTGATTGCTTATATCAAGGCGGTCGCTGGCAATCTCAACGATCAGCAAAGAAACATTTTACTAACCGGGATTGCGACCGTGATGTCGGTGGAAGGTAAAGTAGGTAGAAACAAAAAAGCCGTGTTTCGGCAATACATCATCGCGTTGGGTTTTCCGGACAATCAGGCGGAAAAGATCATGGAGATGGTTCTCAATGCTTAATTGGACGGTTTGGCCTCGTACTTACTCAAGCCAAGTCAGGACGGCTGTGGAAAAGTGGTCAAACCACCCGCTTTTTGACACTCATAAATCCACGTCAGTCTGGAGATTATCATGAAAATAAAAACCTTCGGTTTACTCTCGTTGTGTCTTGCCTCGGTTAACGCTCACGCCACCCAGCAAATTTCCTATAAAGGCCATATTATTTTTAGCGACGGCAATATGGCGAATATTGGCGATTCGTTCTCGGGCCAGTTTTTGTTCAATCCCGATCAACCGGATGGTAGCCATTTTAATCCGGCCACTCCGCCTTATACCGAATGGGAAAGTGGTTTTTGGAACAATACTTATCTGTCCACGGCAATTCAAAATAAGTTTTCTTTTGTTAGCAATAAAGGTATTGGGGCTGCATTTCAAGACAATCAAAATATCACTCAAACCGAGATCGATGTAAACGGTTATCACGGCTATGTGAGTGCGGGAAATTACGACGTAGTCTCTTTCGAGGCGATTAACCTTGGCAATAACGAGCAAACTGTTACTGGAACCGAGTTTTCCATTACAGCATTATTCGATCCATCTCGCTTCAATATTGCTTCGTTTCAAACCGAAGACTTAAACAGCATATTCCAGTCGCAGCCACTTAAATTTGGTTATTCCATCAACAAAGTCACCAACGGTTTATTGGATTTTCGTATTAGCGGCCTGATCGATACCTTTAATGTCAGCACGCCAACGTCTCAGGTTGCATTGCCTTCCGCACCGGTTTTACCAACACCAAGCAACGATGGATTTACATTCAGTACACCGCCCATGCCGGTTTTGGATGGCAACGGAAATCCAAAACCAGGCGGGTTTTACGACCCGGATGTGGCGGTGGCTTACACCTATGAAGCGTTAAATGCCGACACCTTATTCGGCGATGTGATGATTCCCAACCAATACGGCGATGGCAAATTCGAACTGCTGATTTGGAACGAGACCAGCGGTGAATACGTCGACAGCGGTATCCGCTTGTTGGCGGGCGTTTGGTTTAATTTCGGCGAATTGGGTTTTCAAAACGGCGTTGGCAAGTTCCGCATAGCCGGCATCGAAACTTCCGCCATGATCGATCCCAGCGATCCGCTGGGTTTTGTTACCGGTTTGACGTTTACCGGAAGTGGTAGTGCTTTCAAAATGACGCCTTTAGCGGCCCCCGTTCCGCTGCCTGCAGCGTTCTGGTTGTTTGGCAGCGGTCTACTCGGGCTATTGGGAAGCCGAAAATTCCGGGCATCGCGCTAGCCGCTTAGCTTTCAAACTTTAAGGCTGAAAGGCGTTTCGCCGGATTTGGAAAACGCCTTACGGCCTTTGTTTCAAAAACGCCGCTATAAACCGGCAGGCCTCCGCTAAGTTGGCCGAGCAGCGTTCGCTTAACCCGCTGCCCAGTTCGAAGGCTTCGGCTTGGACGCTTAATAAAAAGCAGGGCGGTAGCGGCTGTTTGCCGAGGGTTTCATAGACCGACAGCAGCGCGGCCGGGCTCAGCGCATGGCTGGAGTAACTGTGGTCTTGGGCTGGGGTTAATGGGGTAAAGGTAAAGCTGTCCGGGCAATTTTCCGCGGCATCGACAAATATCACGAGTTCGCGATCTTGCAAATCCAGCGCATGTTCGATTTGTAACTGAAAGTCGCTGAGTAGTTCGATAGTGCTCAGGTCCAGATGCTCGGCCAGATAATCCAATAGCAAAGGACCAACGGCGTCGTCGCCACGGCTGGGGTTGCCGTAACCAAACACCAGGATGGGTTTTGTCATTCGCTACCGTGAATGAATTCGCCGCTGCTGTGCCGCACCAGTTTGTCCACCAACGTGCCGTCCGCGTCGACCAATTCCAACTGCAAGGGCATTTTTCCGACCGCATGCGTGGCGCAGGACAGGCAAGGGTCGTAGGCGCGGATTGCCACTTCCAGATTATTCAGCAAGGGTTCGGTCAATTCGCGGCCGGACAGATATTCCGCCGCGACTTGCCGCACCGACTCGTTCATCGCCGTGTTGTTGCTGGTGGTGGAGACGATCAGATTGGCTTTGGTGACAATGTCGTTTTCGTCGATTTGATAATGATGAAACAGGGTGCCGCGCGGCGCTTCGATCACGCCGATGCCTTCGTAACGTTTTTCGCCTTTGGCGACCAAGTCGTTACTCAGCAAGTCTGGATCGTTCAATAAGGTTTGGATGCTTTCCGCGCAATGCAGTAATTCGATCATCCGCGTCCAGTGGAAGGCCAGGGTGCTGTGCACCATGGTTGCGCCGCCGTGTTGCTTGAACTCGACGCGCGCGGCTTCCGCCAGTGGCGTGTCGATGAAATCGCAATTGTTGACGCGCGCCAACGGCCCCACCCGATACCAACCATCGGCTTTACCCAGCGCAGTGAGGTAAGGGAATTTCATATACGTCCAGGAACGGACTTCCTCGCGAATCAGTGCCGGGTAATCGCAGTAATCGTAATGGTCGAACAGCGTTCCACCTTGTTCGTCTTTCACGCGAATCCCGCCGTGATAAAGCTCCAGCGCTCCGTTGGGCTTGGTCAAACTCAGGTAGTTACTGCGGATGGTGGCGAAGTCGTCGTAATAGGGCTGGTTGGAGGTGTGGACTTTTGTGACCAGTTGCAAAGCGCCTTGCGCCCAACTCACGATTTGGCCGATGTCTTGTTTGAGATAATCGCGCTCATCTTTGCTCAGCGCTTTGTTCATGCCGCCCGGTATCGCGCCGGTGCCGTGGATGCGCTTGCCGCAGACCATGCGGATCACTTCCTGGCCGTATTTGCGCAGTTTTACGCCTTGCAGGCCAATATCCGGATAATTCGCCAACACGGCGACTATGTTGCGTTTGCCGATCTCGCTTTCGAAACCGAACAGCAAATCCGGGCTGGACAGGTGGAAAAAATGCAAGGCATGCGATTGCAAGACCTGGCCGAAATGCAGCAAGCGCCGTAATTTATCTGCAGCCGGCGGCAGATTGGCCGGATCGACGCCGACTAACTGGTCGATGGCCTTGGCGGCGGCCAGATGATGACTGACCGGGCAGATGCCGCACAAGCGCTGCACCATCACCGGTAGTTCCCAGTAAGGACGGCCTTGGATGAATTTTTCGAAGCCGCGAAATTCGACGATGTGCAGGCGGGCTTGCTGGACTTGATTGTTTTCGTCGAGCAGTAGCGTGACTTTACCGTGGCCTTCGACGCGGGACACCGGATCGACAGCGACCCGTTTTAACTTGCCGGCTTCGACCAAGGCCGGATCGGCGGTTTCAAGATATTCGTACACGGGTTCCTCCGTTAGTCGTAATGGACTAACTCATAAGGTAAAGTCGGGTCGCGGCCTTCGATCAATGCGCTGAGGTAGTGCCAAAACACATCGGCGGACGGCGGACAGCCGGGCATAAAATAATCGATCTTGACGATCTCGTGGACCGGCCGCACCTTGTCCAGTAGCAAAGGCAATTCTGGGTCGCTGGGTATCTGCGGATTGTCCACGCCGATGCCGTCCTGGTAGGCTTCCAACAAGCAATCTTCCAGCTTGAAAAAGTTGCGCAGCGCCGGTAGGCCGCCGTTGATGGCGCAAGCGCCGACGGCGATCAGAATTTTGCAGTTAGCGCGAAACTCGCGCAGCACATGCACGTTTTCGGAATTGCAAACCCCGCCTTCGATCAGGCCGATGTCGCACGGGCCGCAGTGCTCGATGTCGGTGAGCGGCGAACGGTCGAATTCGACGCTGTCAGCCAATTTCAAGAGGCGCTCGTCTATATCCAGAAACGACATATGGCAACCGAAGCAGCCGGCCAGCGAAGTGGTGGCGATTTTAATCTTAGCGGCCATGTTTGATGTCCGGAGCGGGCGGCATGGTCGCCGCGTAGTGGGAATCCGGGCCACCGTTCTGCTGAGCTGACTCCGCCAGCTTGGTCGGGTCGCAGCTTGGGTAGCCGCTGGCCTCGCCGGCTTTGATAACCGCTTTTTCGCAGGCGACTTCGCTGATGGGATGCCCGTCGTAGATGCGTTCGCCAATCGGTGCCAGATAGGCGCTGCGTTTGACCAGAATCGCGCCGGTCGGGCAGACATGGGCGGCCTCGTCATCGACACTAATATCGCTGTCTTTCAGCTTGCCGCTAGGCGAGTTGATGACCAGGCGTTTGTGGATGCCGCGCCCGGCGATGCCGAACACCTCCTTGCCGTCTTTTTCCTTGCTGGCGCGCACGCACAGATTGCAAAAAATACAGCGGTCGTGGTCGATCAAAATATCCGGGTGCGACGCATCCAGTTCCCGTTGGGCATAAAAATGCGGGTAGTGGTTATCCAGCATATTTTGATGGTAGGCGACGGCTTGCAACTGACAGTTGCCGGATTTTTCGCAAGAAGGACAGAAATGGTTGCCTTCCACGAACAGCATCTGTGTGATGCGCTGGCGGTCGTGTTGCAGATCGGGGCTGTTGCTGATGACGGTCTGGCCGTCGGCGGCCGGCAGCGTGCAGGCGGTATTGGTGCGGCCGTTGACTTTGACCGTACACAGTTTGCAACTGCCGTACGGGGCGTAACCTGGCCGGTGGCACAGATAAGGAATGTACACGCCGGCAGTGCGCGCCGCCTCGATAATGGTTTGGCCGTCGCTGAACGGCACGGCGATGCCGTCGATGCAAAGAGTGCCGCTCATGTCAGTTCTCCACTTGCGATAAATGCGCCGCGTCGTCGTCGCGCTGCGCCATACGGCGGGCCACGGCCAGGGTGGCGTCCAAGTCAAAACCCGGTGTAAAACTGCTCTGCTTTAATTGCTTAAGATACAGCTCCGGATAGCTGGCCAGGGTACTTAGAATCGGATTGGCGGCCGAATCCCCCAAACCGCAATGGCTGTTGTTTTTGACGACCAGACATATCTCGTTGAGTTCTTCCAGGTCGACCGCAGCGCCGTTACCTCCGACAATTTTCCGCAGCTGATTTTTCAACAGCGTGGTGCCGACCCGACAGGGCGTGCAAAAGCCGCAGCTTTCATGGGCAAAGAAGTCGGTAAAGTTTTGCACGATGTCGAAAATATTGCGGCTATTGTTGAACACCATAAACGAGCCGGCGGTGGATAGGTCCTCGAAGGCTATGCGCCGTTGCAATTCCCGGTTGGAAATAAAGGTGCCGGACGGCCCGCCGACTTGCACACCCAGCACGTCGACCGCACCGCAGTCTTGCAAAATCTCTTCAATTGATGTGCCGAACGGGTATTCGTAAATGCCTGGCCGCGCACAGTCGCCGCTGATGCTGAGCAGTTTGCTGCCGGTCGATTGCGCAGTGCCGACTTCCGCAAACCATGACCCGCCTTGTATGGCGATGTGGGTGGCGGCGAAAAACGTTTCGACGTTGTCTACCACGGTGGGTTTGCGTTGATAGCCACAGATTACCGAGTTGGGCGGCTTAACCCGCGGTATGCCGGGCTTGCCTTCCAAGGACTCGATTTGCGCGGATGCCTCGCCGCAAATATAGGCACCGGCGCCCATGCGGATTTCGATGTCAAAATCAAAGCCGTCGTGACCGAGAATATTGCGCCCCAGTAATCCGCTGGCGCGGCGGCGCTTTAACACGCGCTGCAATTGCTCGTAGAGGAATAAATACTCGGCGCGCAGATACAGCAAGCCCTGATCCGAACCAATAATCGCCGCGCACAAGGTCATGCCTTCAAAGACTTGGTCGGCATACAGATCGAGCAGCATCCGGTCTTTAAAGGTACCGGGTTCGCCCTCGTCGGCGTTACAAATGACGTAGTGTGGCGTGGCAGTTTGTTGAGCGCAGGTCCGCCATTTCAACGCGGTTTTAAAGCCGGCACCTCCGCGGCCGCGCAGATTGGAACTGTCCACTTCCGCCAGGGTTTCAGTTAGGCCTCGGGCAAAGGTCGCCCTTATCGCCGCGCCGTTTTCGAATGGCTGGTTGAGCAATAGGCCGGGTTTGCGGAGCGGCTCTTCCACCGCAAAGAACTCCGGCGGCCAATCGCTTAACGGGGCTTGTTGTTCGATCAGTTTGGCGATGACATCGATTCTGGCAGGGGCCAGACGGGTCAACGCATAGCCGTTAACCAAACCGGCCGGGCCTTGGTCGCACATGCCGGTGCAGGAGGTATTATTCAAACTGACCAGACCGTCCGCGCGGACTTCACCCACTTTGACGTGCAACTTTTCCGCCAGGTAATTCAGCAATTTTTCCTTGCCCAGCATCCGGTCGGTAATCGAGTCGCTGATATGAATGTCGTAACGGCCTTGCGGCGTCAGGTGCAGGAAACTATAGAATTCCGCGACGGCAATAATCTGGGTACGGGGAATATGCAAAGCAGCGGCCAATTGTTCGATAGCCGCCTGGGGAATATGCAGGTACTGCGCCTGCACGGCTCTTAGCATCTGCAAGAGCCTTTCCGGTTTATAGTCCGCCTCTGCAAGTACGGATCGAATAAAACTATTCATCGTCGAGTTCTGGGCAGTTAGGTTGAGTCGTCGTGTTCCATTGCAATTGAAAAATCATAGGCCATCTACACACCACTCTTAATTTGGCGCTAGATTTTTCAAATCGTTCACTGGCAGTTATTTGGCGGGGCGCCTCCACAAGACGCCTTGTCGGCGGCGATACATTCCGCTTGCCAACTGAAAGTGTCTGCCCGGTCTCTCCAAGCGTCAATGCAGACAACTCAAGCGCGCGATGCCTATCGATACCGCCACGGAAGCTGTGCAAATTCGCCGTCATCCATGGCGCAATACTAAACAAATAAGCCAGGCGTGGACAGCAAAATATTGCCGGTTAAAACCGGGCAACAGCGGCGAAGGGGTTGCGGCGTTGGCAAGAAATACGCTTTTTACCGGGCTCCCGCTCACAGTCATGCTTGCGGGTTTGGTAACAAAGTGCGCAACGGTTCAAGCGGCGCTGGTAACGGCCATAGGCACTGAAAATCAAACGCTCCAGGCGATCCAATGCCGTAAGGTTGGGAGCCAACAGCCCAATCTGTCTGGCATGCAATGCCGCATAAAGCTGCCGGGCTTGATCGATTAAAATGTCATTGTCCATAGTCATAACCTGACTTAATCGCTGATGAGTCCAAAAAAACCGCGTTGGCATGTGCGATTGAACATGCCTGGCTGAATTATCAAACAGGCTTGTTCTGATAGCTTTGACTTCAATCAACGCCGCTTAAAATTGTTGGCGATTTTGATCCGGCTGACACTAATTGGCTTCCTCCGAGTCGGCAGCCAGGCACTGTTCGACGACACGGCGGCTTAACACTTCATCTTGCAGCATGATATTCACCATACACGCCACCACCGTACGGGTTTTTAAGCCGTTAAAGCGGGAAAAGTTTTTCAGTTGGTCGTAAGTGGGTTCTTCCACCGCAATTTTCTTTCTATCGTTTTTCGATTTATCAGTAGCCATGAGGGTGTTCCTTTGTAAGGTTAAAGAGGGGTAATGCAGTCGTTGGGTAAACGTTTTGCTATTTTTAAATCATCCCCTGTTTACGGAAAAAGAAAGCCACATTGACTAGGGCTATCATCACCGGCACTTCGATCAAGGGTCCAATCACCGCGGCAAACGCCGCGCCGCTATTAATACCAAACACCGCCACCGCCACCGCAATCGCCAATTCAAAATTATTGCTGGCGGCGGTAAACGCCAGTGTGGTGGTTTTGCCGTAACCGGCGCCGATGGCTTTACCCAGCCAAAAGCTGAGTAAAAACATCACCACAAAATAAATCAACAGCGGTATCGCAATCCGCACCACGTCCAGCGGCAATTGCACAATCAAATCGCCTTTTAACGAGAACATCACCACGATGGTAAACAGCAGGGCGATCAAGGTCAGTGGGCTGATTTTCGGGACGAAATGCTGGTGATACCAATCCTTGCCTTTGGCTTTGACCAATAGAAAGCGCGTGCTAAAGCCGGCGATAAACGGAATGCCCAGATAGATGAATACGCTCTTGGCGATTTCGCCGATGGTTATATCCACCAGACTACCTTGCATGCCGAACAGGGGCGGCAGCACGGTGATGAACAACCAGGCATAGACGCTGTAAAACAAGACCTGGAATACGCTGTTAAATGCCACCAAGCCCGCCGCGTATTCATTATCGCCGTTGGCCAATTCGTTCCAGACGATGACCATCGCGATACAGCGCGCTAGGCCGATCAGGATCAGGCCCACCATGTATTCGGGATAATCGCGCAGAAACACGATAGCCAATACAAACATCAACAGCGGTCCGAGCAGCCAGTTTTGCAGCAAGGACACCGCCAATATTCGCCAGTTGCGGAATACGTCGCCGAGTTCTTCGTAACGGACTTTGGCCAGCGGTGGATACATCATCACGATCAAGCCGATGGCGATGGGAATATTGGTGGTGCCGACCGATACCGCCGTGTTAAAGCCAGTTACTTCCGTGGGGAACAGAAAACCGATGCCGACCCCAATCGCCATGGCGATGAAAATCCATAGCGTCAAAAAACGGTCGAGAAAGGATAAACGGGCGTTGGGGCAATGCGGGGTGTTCATTGAAATCTCCAAATCAGCGATTCACGGTGCAGCGTTATCGACTGCCGGCGGTTTGCAGCAACTGCTGGCGGGTTCAAGTTGCAACACTTGATCGTCGCCAAATGAGGGAATGGTTTGCAAGGAGTGGAAGGCTTCCCAGGCGATGCCTTGCGGATCGACGGTCCAGTATTTGTCGGACTGGGCATAGCAGCAGTTGGCTTGTTTTTGCGCCGCAACCGGCAACTCGGCGGCGGCCAGGTTTTGTTCGACCGCTTCCAATTCCTCACCGGATTCGACTTGTATGCCCAAATGATCCAACCCCGGCTGGCGGCCGCGGCTGGAAATCGCGAAATTGACGCGCGGATCGTCCAGTAGCCACTTGGCGTAATCGGCTTCGCGCACGCTCGGTGCGCTTTGAAACAGCGCGCTATAAAAGTCGATATTTTTCGCCAGATCATCGACGGCGAGATGGATATGCAGGCGTTTCATCGCGTTTGCTCCGGGGTAAATAGTGAATGAGATTGGAGATTAGCTAGCATTGTTTAGTGGGGACCTCTGAAAATTCCCTCTCCCTCAGGGAGAGGGCTAGGGTGAGGAATGTAAATAACTGATTTTAATCCCCTCATCTCAACCTTCTCCTTTATGCTCCGTGGGTACTAAGGGAGAAGGCGTTTGGCCGCCAGCTAATGCCAGCAAGCGTTCCACACCCGTCGGTTCTTCCCGCAACAAGGGCACGAGCGCATAACGTTGGGCGTGTCGATCCGCTACCTCGGCAATTTCCGCCAATTCATTGGCCGCGCGTTGGCGTAACAGCGCCGAATGCACGGTGGTCGCCGCCACGCTGTTATTAATCACCCAGGCCCAAGGTTGGATGCCGGCCCGGCGCAAATCGTCTTGCAAATGAGCGGCTTCCAGTACCGGCGTGGTTTCCGCTAAAGTGACGATCAGCACCTTGGTTTGACGCGGGTCCTGCAACTGCATCATCGGCGTGGTGAAATGCGTTTTGGAATCGCCCATCTGCCGCGCCACCTCGCGATGGTAAGCGCCGGTGGCGTCCAAGAGCAGTAAGGTATGGCCGGTAGGGGCGGTATCCATCACCACGAATTTCTTCCCGGCTTCGCGGATGATGCGGGAAAAAGCCTGAAACACAGCGATTTCTTCGGTACATGGCGAGCGCAAGTCTTCTTCCAGCAGGGCGCGACCTTGTTCGTCCAATTTGGCGCCTTTTGTGGACAGCACATGCTGACGGTAGCGTTCGGTTTCCGCATGTGGATCGATTTTGCTGACTGTCAGGTCCGGCAAAGCGCCGTTTAGCGTGTCCGTTAAATTGGCGGCTGGGTCGGAGGTGGTCAGATGCACCGGCAAACCGCGTCGTGCCAGTTCCACCGCCAATCCGGCGGCCAGGGTGGTTTTGCCTACGCCACCTTTGCCCATCAGCATCACCAGACCATGACCGTCGGCGGCAATCTCGTCCACAAGTGTCGATAGATTGGCTGCGGGTAGGGCTGGCATCACTTCACTGTCAGGCATTGCTAGCGGTGCGGCATTGCTAAGCAATTGTCTGAGAGCCGTCAGTCCAACCAGATTGAAGGGCTTTAATGCAATGCGGTCCATCGGTAGGCTATTTAACGCTGCCGGCATGTCGGCCAAAGCATGTTGCTCGCGTTGGTAGATGGCATTCGCCAGCGGGTCTTGTGCGGTGGCGCTTTCCGGCAAGATGCCATTGATGGCCAAATATTGTTGCGTTAAGCCGATGGCGTCTAATTCTTCATGGGTGCGGGCTACTTCGCGCAAGGTCGATGGTTGGGCGCGGGCGACCAGGATCAAACGGCTGCGTTGCGGATCGGCCAAGGCGTCGACGGCGGCTTTATATTGGCTACGCTGTTTTTCCAGACCGGCCAAGGGGCCCAGGCAAGAGGCGTCGCCTTTGCCTTGCTCCAAAAAGCCGCTCCAGGCACCTGGTAGTTGCAACAGGCGGATGGTGTGGCCGGTCGGGGCGGTGTCGAACACGATTTGATCGTAGCCGGCGGTCAAAGCGGAGTCGGTTAATAGCGCGGTAAATTCGTCGAACGCCGCAATTTCCGTGGTACAGGCCCCGGACAGCTGTTCTTCTATACCTTTGACAATGCTGTCCGGCAACACGCCCCGCACCGGGCCGACGATACGGTCGCGATAGGCTTGCGCCGCCGCTTGCGGATCGATTTCCAATGCCGCCAGGCCGGATACGGCCGGAATCGCGGTGATCTGATTACCGATGGCGATACCAAATACCTGGCCGACATTCGAGGCCGGATCGGTGCTCACCAACAACACCCGTCTGCCGGCATCCGCCAATTTTACGGCCGAGGCGCAAGCGATGGAGGTCTTGCCCACACCGCCTTTGCCGGTAAAAAATAGAAAGCGTGGCGCTTGATCGAGAAATTTGCAATCGCTGCTCACGGCACGATCACCAGAAGTTAACAACAGCTGCTGCCGCTACAACAGCCCGACGGGGCTTGCTGTTCCGCTACGCTAATGGCTGCCCAACGCGCCAATTCGGTTCGATTCGGATAGCGACCGGCTAAGGCGACTTCGCCATCGACCAAGACCAACGGCAAGGCATCGGCGCCGGAGCGTTCCAGAAACGCTTTAACCACCGGGTTTTCGGCAAACGCCAACGGGGTTTGCGCCAGATTGAAGCGCTCAATGGCGGCGCCGTTTTGCTTGGCCCAATCGACATCGGCGGCAAAACCCACTAACTGCTGATCGACTTCCACACCGCAAACACCGGTGCTGCAACACAATGCAGGATCAAATATTTGAATACTGGTCATGGGAGAACTCCTTAACAACTAAGGCAACAAGGTGCCGATGCGATCCAGTTCGGCTTTCAGGCGCTCGGGATCGTTTTTTAACTCTTCCAACGGTAAAGCAAAAAACTGCTCGATGCGATGGCGCAGAATCCGATACGCGACCATGAAGGCCGCGTCGATTTCCTCGTCGGTACCCTCGACGTGAGCCGGATCTTCAACGCCCCAATGGCTGCGCATGACCGGGCCCAGGTAGGCGGGGCAGGTTTCGTTGGCGGCATTGCCGCACACACTCAGCACGATGTCCGGCGTCACCGGCAGGTCATTCCAGGACTTGCTGTAATAACCCTCGGTGGATATGCCTTCTCTGGCCAGCAAAGCCAGCGAACGCGGATGAATTTTACCGGTGGGTTTGCTGCCGGCGCTCAGGCCACGCCAGCCGGCCGGAGCCAAATGATTGAAAGTGGCTTCGCCAAGGACGGAACGGCAGGAGTTGCCGGTACACAAAAACAATACGTTCATGATGGAGTGTCGGTCGGGGTTGAGGGTAAAGATTCGTTATTGGTGGAACAGGCAGAGAGCGATAGACAGGGATGGCCGTCGCAACAGTTCTCAGTCAGGAAAGCCAACAGATCGTTCATCGCGGAAAAATTGGCCGTATAAATCACAAAGCGGCTTTCGTTGCGCGAGTTCACCAGGTTGGCGTAAGTCAATTCCTTCAAATGAAACGATAGGGAAGACGGGGCAATGCCGGTGGCTTCACTGATTTTTCCGGCGGCCAAACCTGCCGGGCCGGCTTGCACCAGCGCGCGGTAAATTGCCAGACGGGATTCTTGGGCCAATGCGGCCAGTGCGATAACAGCAGTTTTATTTTCCATATTTCAACAATAATTGAAATATGGAAACAAGTCAATTTTCCGGGCGTTTGCGATGCGGCTGTCGCGTAACGCTACTGTCATAAAGGCTATTTACCATTCGCAAGACTACCGTTCCGACGCTGTCGGTGAGCTGGTACTTACACATCCTTTCTTCAAACACCAAACGAATAGTGCCTCAGGAGCATTTTTATGAAACTCACTTCAATCGCCGCCGCCGTCGCTGCTGTGCTGGCCTCTGCCAATGCCAGCGCTGCGGGGGATTTTCAATGGTCGCATCAATGGACCTTCAATCACACTGCAGCGAATGGTTCCAGTGCCATGGGCTCGGAAATCGTCTCTTTCGATGCGGTTAACAACCGCTTGTGGGTAGCGGGAACCGATGCCAATCAGGCCAATATTGGCCAAGGCGGCATCGACGTGTTGGATATGAACGGCAATTTGCTGCAAAGCATTTCCACGAGCGCGTTCGGCGGAATCAACAGCGTGGCGGTGAAAAACGGCCAAGCGGCCATTGCTTTGACGGCGCCGACGAAAACCGATCCGGGTTTGGTGCGTTTTTACAATGCGGCTGACTACACATTGCAACACAGCGTAACCGTCGGTGCCAACCCTGACGCAGTGACATATACGCCCGACGGCAGCCGCTTGCTGGTGGCGAATGAAGGCGAACCCAGCAGCTATTTGGTGGGGCCAAGCGGCGATCCGGAAGGCTCGGTGAGTATTATCAACACCAACAGCTTTGCCGTCCAAACGGCCGGATTTACTGCTTTCAACGGTGCGGCGGCGGCTTTGAAAGCCAGCGGCGTGCGTCTGACCGGGCCGAACGCCAGCGTCGCGCAAGATCTGGAACCGGAATACATTGCGGTTAGCCAAGACGGCAGCAAAGCTTTTGCGACGCTGCAAGAGGCCAACTCGGTTGCGGTCATCGACATCGCCAGCGCCACAGTCACCGACATTAAAGCCCTGGGTTTGAAGGATCACAATTTAGCCGGCAACGGTCTGGATGTCTCGGATCGCGACGGTGCCGGCACTGCGGCTTTGAAAGGCAATATCCAGAACTGGAATGTGATGGGTATGTACATGCCCGACGGCATCGCCAGTTTTAGCAAAGACGGCAATCAATATTACGTGACCGCCAATGAAGGCGACTCTCGCGAGGATTGGCCGGGCGGTGCGGAAGAAGTGCGGGTGGGCGCAGCGACTATCGATCCCGCCTTGAATGCCACCATGACAGCCTTGCACGGACCGGATTGGGCCACGAACAATGACAAGCTGAATCGACTAACGGTTTCCAGGAGCGGGGATTTGGACAACGACGGTGACCTGGATCAACTGCAAGTCTTCGGCGCCCGCTCGTTCTCGATTCTGGATGCCAATGGTGCCATGGTGTTCGATTCCGGTGACAAACTGGAACAAACCATCAAAGCGCTGATCGCGGCGAATCCCGGTAATGCGGCTTACGAGGCCTTGTGGGACGATGGCCGTAGCGACAACAAAGGTCCTGAGCCGGAAAGTGCCGTAGTGGGTAAAGTGGATGGCCGGGATTTATTGTTCCTGGGTTTGGAGCGTTCTAATGCGGTGATGGTCTGGGATTTGACTGACCTGAACAGTCCGAAATTTTTGGACATGTTGTTTACCGGCGGCGACATCGGTCCCGAGGGTCTGAGTTTCTTCAGCAATGCCCAGGGCAGTTACCTGGCGGTGGCCAACGAGGTAAGTGAAACCACTTCGCTGTACAAAGTATCGGCCGTGCCGGTACCGGGCGCGGTTTGGCTGTTCGGCTCAGCGCTGGCGGGCTTGATGGGGATGCAACGCGGCCGTAAAGACTAATATCCGCACTTGAAGTCAGCTTGGCCGAGCTATATCGGCTAAGCTGGCTTTCCCGTTTTATCCCGTAACGCGCTTGTCATATTCAATCGCTAATGTTGCCGCTCCATAAACCGCTCTCGGGGCAACACATGAAAAAAACACATCCAAAAAAACTGGCGGCAGTCGCTGTCGGCGCTTTCGGTTTTACCTTGTCGGTCGCCGCAGTCGCCCACGACCATGCCGACCGCGATCATCACGATTCTCATAAACCTGCGCAAACCAGCCAAGTACCGACATCCGGCGCTGAATGGTTCAAGGCCGGTGAAGCGGCGGTGTTGGTCAATAAACGCGACGTAGCACAACTGCGCAAAGCCAAAAACGTTATCTTGTTTGTGGGCGACGGCATGGGCGTATCCACCGTTACCGCCGCGCGGATTTTGGAAGGCCAAATGGCCGGACGCGATGGGGAGTTCAACCGTTTGGGCTTTGAAAAATTTAATAATCTGGCGTTTTCGGTTACTGCCAGCGCCAATCAACAAACCTCGGATTCCGCGCCTACCGCTACCGCGATGGTGGCCGGTGTCAAAACCAACGACGGTGCTATTTCCGTCGATCAAAGCATCAGCCGTACCGAACCTAGCGCGGAAGTCACCGCCGCAAAAAGCGTGAAAACCATCCTGGAACGCGCCGAGGAACGCGGCATGTCCACCGGTGTCGTCACCACCGCCCGTTTTACCCACGCCACGCCTGCCGTGAATTACGCCCACATTTCCAACCGCGATTGGGAAGCCGACAGCAACCTGCCTGCTGGCGCCACCGTGAAGGATATTGCTCGCCAGTTGCTGGAATTTCCTTACGGCGACGGCCTGGAAGTGGCTTTGGGCGGCGGTCGTAGCTATTTCATGCCTAATAACGTTGCCGACCCTGAATACCCAACCCAAAAAGGCCGCCGTGCCGATGGCCGCGACCTGACTTTGGAATGGACTTCGCAATACAATAATTCCGACTACGTCTGGAACAAAGCCCAGTTCGACGCGGTAAATCCAGCGTCCACCGATCATTTACTGGGTTTGTTCGAACGTTCGCACATGCGCTATGAAGCCGACCGCGCGCAAGACGCCGCCGGTGAACCGTCTCTGACCGAGATGACCGAAAAAGCCATCAAAATTCTGGAAAAAAACCGCAAAGGTTATTACCTGATGGTGGAAGCCGGCCGGATCGATCACGCTCACCACGCTGGTAATGCTTACCGGGCGCTGACCGATACCGTGGCGCTGTCTGACGCGGTGAAAAAAGCCAAACAACTAACCCGCGATGAAGACACCTTGATACTGGTCACTGCTGATCACAGCCATGTGTTCACCATCGCCGGTTACCCCTCGCGCGGCAATCCTATCCTGGGTAAAACCGCTGTAGACGGCGTTGTTACTAAAGATTCTTTAGGTTTGCCTTACACCACGCTGACCTATGCTAACGGCCCAGGCTGGACCGGTGGCTTGCAACGCAAGGAATTTAATCCTGCCAACGAAGGTACCGTCGCTGCTGCCTACGAGGGTAGTAAACTGCGTCCGGATTTGACAGCGGTCGATACCGCCAATCCGAACTACATGCAGGAAGCCACCGTACCGATGAGCGCGGAAACCCACGCCGGCGAAGACGTGGCTATCTATGCCGACGGCCCTGGCGCTTATCTAGTACGCGGTACGCTGGAACAAAACGTGATTTATCATGTGATGGCGGATGCGCTAGGCATGCGTAAATAGTCCGGAAGCCTTTTCCCGAAAGCGAATCAGGGACGCTAGCCGTCCCTGATTTTTTTTGAATACCGTAATGTGCAGATTTCATGTTCAACACCCATTTCAAATTTTTATCCAAATTTCTGGCTCTCAGCTTGTTGATCGTTTTGGCGGCTTGCAGTCATGCGCCGGCCAAGCATGCCGCTAACATCACCGATTTATCTTCGGCAAACTTGCCCGCCGTTGCCGCCGAGTTTGTTACCACCCGCGCGGGCGAAGCGCACGAACACGAAGAACACCAGGCATTGCCGGCAGAAGTGAGTTGGCGTTTCTGGCGTGATAGCCGGCAGATCACGATAGAACGGCCGCAATTGGGCGTGGGAGAACTGTGGCAACGCGACGGCCAGGAGCTGATTCACCGCAAGCTGTATCACCAAGACCGGAGGGCAATCGAATTTCAGGCCGGCGATTTGCGGATGCTGGACATCACGCCGTCCTGGCAAAAATTGGCGTTGCTGCTGGATAGCCAACTGCTGGAAAAATTGACTGCCGAAGAAATCGAATGGACCGACGGCATCCCGACCCGCGAATATCAAGGCAAAGTCGCGGATACCGAATGGCATGTGGTGATGCGTTTGGACCTTGCGTTACCGGCCTTGATCGAACGGCAACAGGGCGAATTTTCAGAGCGTACCGAACTGCTGCAGGCTTATTCTTTAAACGCCGCGCCCTGGCAACCTACACCCATCGACGGCTACGATGTGATCGATTTTGCGGATTTGGGCGATAAGGAATCCGACCCGTTTGTGATCAAGGTGCAAGCGCAAATGGGGCATGAGCATCATCATTAAGCGCTAGATCCGTCAGGCAAAAAAAAGCCCGCTGTATCGCGTACCAGCGGGCCCGAGTACCACTACAGAGCTTACAACTAATCCCTAAAACTTATGGAGCCGGCAAAATCCGATTTTGCAAGCCGGGAGCTACAGTGCCGTTGACGGTAAAGTAGTTTTCCAATGCATCCAGATCCAACGCGCCGCCCAGGCGGTTAGTGCCTTGTGTGAGCACGTAATATTGATCGCCGCCGTCGGCCATGAAGTTATTCACGGTAACCCGGTAGCTGGCGGCAGGGTCTACCACTACACCGTTGATTTTGATGCTGGCGGGATCGACGTTATCGCAAGCCGTGCCTTTTTCCTTCCACTCGTAACTGAAGCCGTTGGAAACTTGCATGATGCGGTTGAACGCTTGGCCGGTAGCCGGTGCGCCGGCTGGATAGCCGACTGTGCAACCGGTGAATTGTTGCTCCAACAAAGTGTGGATTTGCGCGCCGGTCAAGGTCAATGTCACCAAGGTGTTGCCGAACGGTTGCACGGTAAAGGCTTCCGCATAAGTTACCTTGCCGTCGCCTTCGTTAGCGGCGCTGGATGGGAAGGTCAAATCGGCGCGGATGCCGCCGGGGTTCATGAATGACACCACGGCTTCGCCAAAACCGACGTTTTGCGTAGCCAGCAATTGCGCGTCCGCAATCACGTCGCCCAAGGCCGATTCGCCGGCTGCGGTGGTGGTTCGGGTAATCGCCGCGCTGATGCTGCCGATCACCCGATTAGCGATGGGAGTAGACAGGGCTTTGTAATTATCGACGATGGTTTTAATCGCCGCGTTGGGCGTGATGGCGGTGTTGCTGCGATCAACCACGATGTTTTCGGCGCTGACGCTACTGACTTCACCGTTGGCGGTATTGATGGCCACGTCGATGTCGGTTAATACCCGGCCTTGCGAATTGGCGCTGGTCACCGAAATCAAGCGGCCGGCCTTGTTGGCGATTTGGCAGTTATAGGCTTGATGCGTGTGGCCGGAAATCACCAAATCCACTTCGTCGTCCAATTGGTTGACGATGGTTTTAATCGGCGAACCGTCCAAACCGCCATCGCAGTTGTTGATGGTAGATTTGCTTTGGGTGACCGGTATCGTGCCGCCTTGGTGAATCAACACCACCACCGCTTCCACACCGCGCGCCCGCAATTTCGGAATCAAGGCATTCACGGTTGCTGCTTCGTCTTTGAACTCCAGGCCGGCCACGCCGGTGGGGGTGACGATGGTGGGGGTTTCTTTTAAGGTCATGCCGATAAAGCCGACCCGCACGCCGCCGACCACTTTGATCGCGTATTGCGGAAACAAGGTTTTGCCGGTGGCGGTTTCGACTACGTTGGCGGCCAGAAATTTGAAATCAGCGCCTTCAAAAGGCACCGGCGTGCCGACGGATGCGCCTTGACAGGAATTGGGATCGGTCGGATGGCAGCCGCCGTTTTGCATGCGTTTCAGTTCGTTCTTGCCTTCGTCGAACTCGTGATTGCCGACCGCATTAAATTCCAGACCCAGGCGATTCATGGTTTCGATGGTCGGTTCGTCGTGAAACAACGCGGAAACCAGCGGCGTGGCGCCGATGATGTCGCCTGCCGATACCACCACAGTGCTCGGGTTTTGGTTTTTCAATTCGTTGATATAGCCGGCCATCCAGTCCACGCCGCCGACCGGAATATTGGTGGCTGCCGCGCTGGTGGGTGTTTGCCGGAAGGTACCCGGCGATTCCAGTTGGCCGTGAAAGTCGTTGAACGCGACGATTTTAATCGTGGTGGTGGGGATGGTGGTCAAGGCATTGGCCGCGCCCAGTGTGCCCAAACCCAAGGCAATGCCGATGGCAAGTTTGTTTAATTTCATTGGTTTAACCCTTATTTAGTGGATTTGCGGCGACGAGAGACCAAGCCCAGCAGGCCGGCCCCGGCGGCATATAAACCGGCAGCGGCAGGCAGCGGCACGGCGGTCAGACTGACAGCGCCTACGGTGGCGTTAAGCTCGGTGGAGGTATCATCCAGAGCGGATTGGATCAGCAGGCCGCTGATTTGATAACTACCGGCACCCAGCAAAAATTCGCCGCGGCTGTAGGCTGAGTTGGCGTAAGCCAAATCAAAATCGCTGTATACAGAAGTGGGGTAATTGTTAACGGCAGTCGATGTCTCGCCGAGTACGCTGGTGGCGTTAAAAATCTTGAATCTATCACCAGCGAAGCCGGCGTCCACTACGCGCAAAATCGCCGAGCCGGTTAAGGTGAATTCAAAGCTTAAAGCACTGTTATCCAGGTCTATCCATTCCAAGTCACCGGAATTAGACACCGAATTGTCTACGTCGAACGCATGCCAAGCGCCGTCGGCATTAAGGGTAATCGCCTCGGCTTGCGTGCAGATTGCCGACAGCAAAGCCATGGCAAGAACAGATTGTTTGATCATTTAGAGTGCTCCGATAAAGACAGCGCGGGCGTTTTTGTTATAGGCCGCTGGCTGCTCGTTCATTTGGGGTTGAGAAATTTCCATCGCTATGGGTAAAGCAAGTACAGCCTAAGGAAATTTTGTGATGAACTTGTGATTGCTAAATGAAGATTTCGTGAAATGTAATACACGGGTGTTGCGGGTTTTATTCGGGCGCTGACTCTGGCTTGGGTGGCTGGAAGGCAATCGATGAAATTCGCGGAATGAGGTATTTCGGGATGTCGTTAGTCCGGCCTGGTTTTCGACTGTTTGAGTACAGAGCTTGGCTGTTGAACAAAATTATTCCAATCGTGTCGTTCCGAGCATGAATGTTGGAGAAAACTTCCAGGTTGCTCGGGATCGAAGCTGGGTTATTAGGATTGGTGTCGCTATCGCGACGAGTGTTTTGAAGTCGGTTCTCGGACCGACGACCGAGATACTTTCTTTTGCTCCGCCAAAAGAAAGTATCCAAAGAAAAGGCGGCCCGGATGCCGCTTTGATCCTGCGCTCCTCGGGTTCGAACGGGGTTTTCCGCAGGGGCTTCCCAGCCCCTGCGTAAAACGCGATGCATCCCTGCATCGCCCCTAACGGGCTGATCCGTTCAAACCCTCCGGTGCTCGGCGCGGCATACGGGACAAAACCCCGCCGCGATGTTTGAAATCCAGCTAATATTTGTGCAGTTTTGTAGGGCGCATTAGCGATAGCGTAATGCGCCGAATGCTCTAGGCCACCATGCGGCTCAATGCGGCTGTGGCTATTGAAGTCTACGAATGATGTCTTACGGCCTTACCGTTAGCGATCATCGTGTTGCTCAACTGTACAGGGAGATTAGAATGTACATTCCTCGTACCAAATTTTTGATTCTCAGCATTTCCTTATTTTTGGGTTTAGCCTCGCTGCTGTCAGCATTGGTGTATAGCGCGTATCGATTTACCGAGGATCGCCGGCTGGATGTGATTCGGGCTCGGGAAAGCGGATATTTGGCAGTATCAGAGCAAATCATTAAGCGCGCCATGTTCGAACCGATTGCCGATTTAAATGTCGTGACCCAATTACCTGTGGTTAGACATTACTTAAACAACCCCAATCCGGAAAATCTCGCCGCCATGACGCGCGCTTTTCTGGCGATTTCGAAGGCTTACCGCCGCTATTACAAAATTCGTTTCATAGCCAACGACGGGATTGAAATTGTCAGGGTGTCGCGTCAGCAAAATCTTTCTTACGTTACACCTGAGTCTGAGCTGCAAAATAAAGCGGACCGTTACTTTTTCAAAGCAGCCATGGCGCTTGACGAAAAAGGCCTCTACGTCTCGCCATTGGATCTGAACATGGAAAACGGCAAGCTTGAAGTCCCATACAAACCCATGGTGCGTTTTGCCAGGCATGTCTATGACGATAATGGCAACAGCAAAGGGATCATTATTTACAATTACGACGCGCAAGAAATGCTCGATGAATTGAAGGTTGTCGGTAGCAGTGAGCTAGCGGAGGCTTTGCATGTCGTCATGCTGATGAATGAGGACGGTTATTGGCTCAGCAATGGCCATGCACCGGAAAAAGAATGGGGGTTTGCTCGTGACAAATCAGCCGAGGTTTTTGGTAATCAGTTTCCCAGTGTTTGGCCTCATGTTAGCCAAGAAGAGGGGGGGACAATTTTTAACGAAGAAGGTATGTTCCTGTTCAAAACGGTTCGCCCCCTGGATAGCGCTTCGTTAGGCAATTGGGGTTTGGCGCCGCAATCGGCGGATGACGGCATTGCAATTACAAGCGCCCAGGCTTATCGATGGAAGTTGGTATTGTGGTTGCCGCCGCTGTCTCTCTCAAAAACGTCTTTGTCGGCACAAGCCTTTACTTGGCCGCTGGTGATTCTATTTTATGTGTTGCTGGCACTGACCAGCGCTGGTTTCGCTTATCTGTTACTGCAAAGAAAATTGCGGCGGCAGCTGCAAGCCGAGCACATGTTGGAAATGGAGCGTCAGGCGCATACCGATGTTCTAACCGGTTTGATTAACAGGCGGCGTTTCCTTGAACTTGCGAAGCGGGAAATTGCACGTCATTTACGGAGGCCGGAGCCGCTGTCCTTAATGATGCTGGACATAGACCATTTCAAACGAATCAACGACACATACGGCCACGCCACCGGCGACGAAGTCCTTAAGTTATTCGCGGCTACTTGCTCTAGTGTGTTGAGAGAAATCGATCTGTTTGCGCGCTTGGGCGGCGAGGAGTTTGTCGCACTGCTGCCCAACACTACCGTGAATCAAGCCGAGCTTATCGCAAACCGCATTTGTAAAGCAGTTGCTTTGGCGCCGGTACTATCCGAAAACCAAGAACAGATAAACGTGACAGTCTCGATTGGGATAAGCCGATTGACGGATGAGTTTCCAGGTTTGGATGTTATTTTGCAGGCAGCGGATCAAGCGCTCTACGAAGCGAAACAAACCGGCCGCAACAAAGTGGTATGCGCGAATTGTTCTGTGGGTTTGGGGACTTGCGATAAAAATAAAACGTCCCTTAATCCAATCTGACTTGACAGCTTTTATTTTTGGCGGAGTCAAGCGTAATTGATCAGGCGTTTTTTGATTATTTATCCGATTTTGGGAGTAGTTTTTATCCCATGTTAATAAACAGAGTGAACGAAATTAGTACTTTTTTGTATGGCGCGTGAGCTCTCGAAATGATTAATCAATTTGATTGGAAACACGGCGTTCGGCTCTGGCAAGCACAGTATTATCCGGAAAACCCGCGACCGCCTGCTGTTTCCAGCGTACTGCAATACTGGCGGAAAATCTAAAAAGCCGGCGCTTGGTCTTGCAGCGTAAAAATGATCGGCACCAATACCGCGCTGGCTACATTGATTTCAGCGCGTTTGGCCGGTACGAAGCGCCATTGCTTGACGGCTTCGACCGCGGATTCGTCCAGCGCTTCGTGGCCACAGCTTTGTTCGACGGCAACGCCCACTACCAGGCCATCCTCGCTGACTTCCACGCGCAAAACCACTTTGCCCTGCCAGCCTCGGCTGCGGGCGATACCGGGGTACTCCGGCTTGGGATTGTGTTGGTAAGCGGCATTCAGATACGCCTCGGTAAACGTCGGACTTGGATTGTCGGCGCTTACTTTCTCGGCAATCGCCGGCTGAGTGGCATCGTCGACCGGCCGCGGCTGTTGATCAAAAACTTGTTCCTGCATTGAAAAATCGGACGGCGGCGCCTGCGGCGTCACTTTTTTCAACCTGGGTTTGAGTTGCGGCTTTTTAGGTTTGGGTTGGGCAACGCTGGGCGGCGGTGGTTGGGTTCGCTCAAGGCTTGGCTTGCTGGCCGGAACCGTGATTGTCGACACTTCCATTTTAAGCGGACTGGCTTTTGCCTCCGGCAGGTCGGGGCACAAGAAGCAGCTGACCCCGGCCAAGTGCAGCAACATAACGGTAACTAACATCAAAAATAGCACGGAGATGTTGCGCGAACTTTCTTTGTTGCGGGTTGGTTTTAGCAACACCGCGCGGCCGGCTTCGACGCCGACGGATGCATCAAGAAAAGATGCTGCCGGATTTTGAGCAATAACAAGTCCGATTCGATTCGCTCTAATAAATGGCACGGGTTTTTAGGATTGGCGGTTAAACATGCGGCGGCGTCCCTGAGCTGGCGTGATTCTTCCAAACAACTAAATTCGCCAAGTTAAGACGATTTAAAATTAATTATGACAAAAGCCTTGCCGCCAGGAATGCGGCCAATTGCCGCAGCGGCGGTTCGGTAATACAGTCCGGCCGATTCTGTTTTCGCATCAAGAATGCAAAATCACCAGCCACGGCCCCAATGCGGTCTGACGCAGCGCCAAAGATTTTTGCAAGGCATCCAGCATCGCCAGACCGTCGGTCGGAAATACCCCGCTAACTCGCAATTGCTTGACATCCTCACCATTCAGAATGATTTTGGCTTTGGAATAGCGGTTTAACTCTGCTACCACGTCGGCCAGTGCCTGATCGTGAAAAATCAGTTTGCCGCGTTTCCAGGCATTTAACTGGTTGAGATTGGCTGGTGCCGGCTTATCCAACCCACCGCCATTGGAATACGTCAATCGCTGGCCTTCCTCCACCTGTATCGCGGCGACATCGGCTTGATCGGTCAAGCGCACGGCTACCGCATGCTCGGTAACATTGACTTCGACCTTATCGGCGGCAGGGCGCGCGACATCAAACACCGTCCCCAAGGCCCTAACCGCCGTATCGCCGGCCACCACTTCAAAGGGTCTGTTGGCATCGCTGGTAACCTTGAACTCGGCCTGGCCTCTGAGCAATACCACGCGCCGTTTATCCGCCGACCAGTCTATGTCCAACGCGGTATCGGTATTCAGCAACACGCGGCTGCCGTCGGCCAATTGAATCTGCTTTTGTTCGCCGACGGCGGTTGCATAATCGCTGAGTAACCAATCGTGCAGCCTATCCCGGCCTATCAGCAGGCCCAGCACCAATGACGCGGCCATCGCCAAACCGGCTCGCCGCGGCAAGCGCGGAACGGCATGAATTTGCTTTGGCTGGAAATTGGCGGGCGGTGTGGTTTTAACGGCCTGCGCGACGGAACCCCACAGCGCTTCGGCCTCGGCGTAGGCTTGCCGGTTGGCGTCGTCTTGACCATACCAGGCCTCGAATTGGTGGCGCGCGGCGTCTGTAACCGAACCGGAACGCATCAGCACCAGCCAGTCTATCGCCTGGTCGGCCAAGCTTTCATTGGAGTTGTCGGGGGCGGTGTTCATCAAGGCTGCTGAAACGGGGAAGGAGTGGGCGAACGATAAAACAATGTTGCGGGAAAATAAACCGCAGGCCAATTCAGTGTTGCTCGCGACGGTCACGGCAATGCTTCAAAGTTTTGGCAATGCGTTTGGCGATGGCCCGTTCGGACACGCCCAAACATTCGCCAATTTGCGCGTAAGTCAGGCCTTCGATGGCGCTTAAGTAAAACGCCGCCCGGCACTCTTCCGGCAATTCATTCAGGGCCGTATTGACCGTATCCAGATCCTGCCAGGCCATTAACTGTTTTTCGGCGTCCGGATCATTGCCGGCAACCGCCTCCAGTAGTTCGGCCGGCATCTCCTGGCTTGGCGCATAACGCGCGCGAACCGATTCCTTGCGGATATGATCGACCACCAAATTGCCGGCGATAAAAAACGCCAACGCCCGCCTATCCTGGGTCGGCGTCCGCTGTTCTGAGAACAATAGCCGCACAAAGGTTTCTTGGGCCAAATCCTTGGCGGTATCGGGACAATGTAGGCGGCGCAGAAAAAAACCGATTAAATCGTCCCGATTTTCCCGAAAGAAATGATCCAGTGTGTCCGAAACAGCAGTCATCAGTCGTTTTTGAAAGCGATACAAGTGGGTTATCTATCAAGACGTTTGACGAAGCAAAATCAGCGCCAATGGCCTTTATTCCGTATCAATTTAGGCACGCGGCCGGGCAGCAACGGCCGTGATAGGCGCTATTAATGCGGCTTTAGCGTCTTCAAAAATCCAACATTTGACCGCCGCCGGAATGCGTCAAATGCCTATGTTGGCCTGCATTTGCACCAACTGGGCTGTGTGAAATGCCGCATAAGGCGTGATATGACACACTGCAAGCAGGCCAATATTGCTCTACCCAATGGACTGAAGACGCTCCTCGTTGTTTTTCAAAGCATCAGAGGCATAAAGTGGATCGGCGAGCATTTATTCGGAAAATCTCCCCGGCCCTATTTATTACCGGTATTCCGTTCGTACCCTCAGGGGCATAAAGGCTGAGCTCGTCGAAACTCAGGCTGGCGTGCCCTTCGGCAATACCGGCCATATGTTGAAAAATTTTTAAGGTAGTGTTCATGATTTCTTCCCTGAAACGTTGTGAAAATTGACGCCGGCTATCGGCGCCGCCATTCACGCAATCAGGAGATTTTATGAGGACACCCGCATTCGCGCCCTTAAGTGCGCCATTCGCCGTGACAGCCCTGGCGCTAAGCATTGCTAGCTATACGGCCTACGCCGAGCCCATGCAACAGGAAGCACGGACTTATGCCATCGCTGCCGGCGGTTTGACCGAAACGCTGACGGCTTTCGCCGACCAGGCCAATCTAAAACTGGTATTCAACGCCGAGTTGACCCGCGGTCTTAGCGCGCCGGCCTTACATGAAACAGTCACCGTCGAACAAGGGCTGAACAAATTGCTGAAGGACAGCGGGTTGGGTTATCGCTTGGTGGGTAACGGTACGGCGATTATCGAAGCTAAGCCGGCGGTCAATAACAGCGAGCCGCAGTCGGCGGCTACGATGCCGGCGGTAACGGTGCTGGGTAAGGCGGCGTATGACGCGGACGATCCGTATAACAAGGACTATGCGCTGCGCGATTCCGCGACGGCCACCAAAACCGATACGCCGTTGATGGAAACGCCGGTGAATATACAAATCGTGCCGAAAGCAGTATTGAACGATCAGCAAGCGATCACGATAGAAACCGCGTTAAAAAATGTCAGCGGCGTAACCCTGGGCGCGGGTTCCGGGGGACTGTCCGAAGATCTCTATCTGCGCGGCTTTCGCAGTTCGGCACTATTTCGCAACGGCTTTCGCTACGACTCCGAGTTCAGTTCTTGGGGCAAACGGCAGATGGCCAATGTCGAGCGGGTGGAAGTGGTCAAAGGCCCCGCATCCATTCTTTACGGGCGGATGGAGCCGGGCGGCATGGTCAACGTGGTGACCAAGCAGCCGCTGAATACCCCTTATTACGCCTTACAGCAGCAGTTCGGTTCGTTCGATCTTTACCGCACCACAATGGATGCCACCGGTCCGCTGACGGACGACGATACCTTGTTATACCGGATGAATGCGTCTTACGAAAACAGCGGCTCTTACCGCGAGTTGGTCGATAGCGAGCGCATCTTTCTGGCGCCGGTGCTGAAATGGAATATCAGCGCTCGAACGCAAATCACCTTCGAGATGGAATACAAACACGACAATCTGGTCAACGACACCATGGTTTGGCCTTACGTCGACGGCCGCTTCATCGATATGCCGCGCGGGCGCAATTTAATGGAAAAGACCCCGGAGAATCACGACGACATTTTGTTGGGCTTCAATTGGTCGCACCAATTTAACGACGACTGGAGCATCAGCCACCGTTTCGCCACCGAGCGCCGGGACACACCAAACAGCGTAGCGATGCTTGGAGATGGGCTGACGGGTAGTCAACTCAATCGAATCGTGGTTGCCAACCCGGCCGACATCAATACTTATTATACGACGCTGGACGTAACCGGCCATTTCAATACTTTTGGGTTAAAGCACACATTGTTGGTCGGCGGTGACTATTACAACAACCGTTCGACCGGCCAATATTATTACGGCGATCCCGGGACCGGCATCGACATCTATAATCCTATCCACACCGGCTACAGCTTTCCGACCGGATTTGACCGCTACGACACCGACACCGATTTTTACGGCTTGTACGCCCAGGATCAGATTCAGTTGCCGCACGGGATTCACGTGATGGGCGGTTTACGTTATCAGGTGATCGATCAAGCCGATAAGGTCGCGCAATCCAAACTTTCCGCAGATGCCGTGACGCCGCGCGTCGGGGTACTGTGGCAGGCGCAAGACTGGTTGAGCCTTTACGGCAATTATGTCGAAAACTTTGGCGCCACCAATGGTTTGGGCCAGGGCGGCAAGCCGCTGCCGCCCGAGAGCGCGCAGCAATGGGAATTGGGCGCCAAGAGTGAGTTTTTCGACGGCCGGCTCAGTGCCACGCTGGCTTATTTCGATTTGACCAAACAAAACGTCGCCACCTCCGACCCCAACAATCCCTTGTATTCCATCGCGGTCGGCGAGGTGCGTAGCCGCGGACCGGAGTTGGACATCAAAGGCGAAATCCTGCCGGGCTGGAATATGATCGCCACCTACGCCAATCTGGACACCCGCGTTACCAAAGACAACGACGGCCGAGAAGGTCGGCGGATGTTCGCGATCCCTCGAAACGTCGGCACGTTTTGGAATACTTACGACTTTCAACAAGATGCGTTGAAAGGGTTTAAAGTCGGCGGCGGCATCACTATGCGCGATGGCTCCACCAATGTGCCGAATACCTATAATGTGCCGGGGTTTATTACGGTTGATTTAATGGCTGCCTACAATTTGAAAGTCAGCAAATCCAAAGTCACTTTCCAGCTGAATGTAAACAATCTGTTGGACAAAAATTATCTGCAAGACGTGATTCCGGGCCTGGGGCCGAACTCGCGGGTTAATATCGGTACGCCAAGAACGCTGCTGGGATCGGTAAAGGTGGAGTTTTAAGCCAGGAGGCCGCATATCTTTGGGCTCGTTCCTGTGTGTTACAGCTCGTCCAATTAGCGTAGCGTAATCGGACGCATGCAATCCTGAAACTTGTGCCCAAATACGTGCGATTACGCTTCGCTAATCGCACCTTGTATTATCCACCCGTGTTTTTCAGGAGATAATAAAATCTCGAAAAACATGCCTGAGGGGCACCTCAGGTTTGGGTCACTGGATGCCGTATCGGACCTTGGACTATTGAAGCCCGAG
>NZ_JAXARY010000028.1:0-62724 GCF_033949435.1 Methylomonas defluvii
AGCGCGTCTACATCAATTCTCAAGACCGGCTGAGTAACTTTACGACAGCTTGAGGGCTTCGATCATTTGGCTGACGCCAAATTTTCGGCTTAAAAAAACTTAAGTCCGACGGGCTCCTAGGTCTTTCAGGATTTAGCTGATAGCGAATGCGCTTTGGTTTCCATGGCAGGCTTGGCGTCGCCGACATCCTTGTAGCGCTGAGCGGTTTCATCGAATGCCTCGGCGATAGCCAAAAAGGCATCGGTGACATCCGGATCGAAGTGCGTTCCCCGGCCTTTAGCGATCAGCCGCACCGCTTCTTCGTGGGGATACGCTTCTTTATAAACCCGTTTGCTGATCAGAGCGTCGTAAACGTCGGCGACTGCCATCAAACGGGCGCTCAGCGGGATTTGCTCTCCCGAAAGCCCTTGCGGATAACCGGCGCCATCCCATCTTTCATGGTGGCAATAAGCGATCTCCACCGCGTAATTTAAAAACGACCAGTCACTGTCGCCAAAATCCCGCGCCGCCGACAAGATGGCAGACCTTCCCTCGGCGCAGTGCGTTTTCATAATTGTCCATTCATCCGGCGATAGTTTTCCCGGCTTAAGCAGTATCGCATCGGGAATGGCAACCTTGCCGATGTCGTGCAGAGGCGCGGATTTAAACAACAGTTCGATGTCGCCATCGGTGAGACTATAGCGAGCATTGGTGCGCAACCGTTCAGCCAACAACTGCACGTATCGTTGGGTACGGCGTATATGGTTGCCGGTCTCGTTGTCCCTGACCTCTGCCAAGGCACAAAAAGCCGCGATGATGGAGCTTTGCGCGGCGATTAGCTGCCGATCTTTGCGGAACAACTCTGCCGTGCGCTCGGCCACCAATTGCTCAAGATTTTCGTTATGCTGTTTCAGCTCGCGCCTGGTGGTGGCCAGGGCCAGATGATTACGGACCCGTGCCAACACCACCGGCGCGGATGCCGGTTTGTGAATAAAATCCTCGGCGCCCAGAGACAGACCGCACTCCTCATCAACGGCGCTATCCAAGCTGGTCAGAAAAATCACCGGAATATCGCGAGTCGCGAGGTTGGCTTTAAGTTGCTTACAAACCTCGAAGCCGTCGATGCCCGGCATGACGACATCCAGTAATATCAGGTCCGGCGCGTCGCGGCCGATCAGCGCCAAAGCCTCGGAGCCATCGCTGGCAAAGCGGGTGCTGTATCCCTTGCCCAAGATGTTGCTCAACACCTCGATATTATTTAAGGAGTCGTCTACGATCAGTATTTTCGGTCGTTTATCTTGGCTATTCATGGTCTGTCCAGCTATTGCGCTCTAAGAGTTTCTCTAATGCAATCAATGCTGCATCGTAGCGCAATTTTTGTGTCGCTTGCGCAATTTCCGCAAATTCCAAGGCGAGTTCATGATCGCCTATCTTGTCGGCGAGATCGGTGACCGAATACCGGGCATCCAGATTCTTGGTTTTCAATTGGCGAAGCAATTTCTGTAGGTCGGGCAGCAGATTGGCATGTTTAAACAGTTTTTCTGAATTAACCGATAAGGCAAGCCGCCTATCGTCAGCATCTTCTAATGACTGACTCAATAACAGGAGTGCCGCCTCGCATTCCTGAGCAAGTAGTTCCGTTTGCGCCGTCAAATTCCTCTCCTCTCCGCCTTTGAGCATCCGGCACAGTCGGTCGGCTGAGGCTTGAAGCGCGCCGAGACCTAAATTGCCGGCCTCGCCTTTCAGGCTGTGAGCGAGTAAAAACAGTTGCTCCGAATCGCCATCGGCAAGCCGTTGGTGCAATAGCGTTGCAGCGTTCCGATGCTGCTCGGCAAACGCCAGCAATAGGCGCCGGTAAAGGCCAATGTTGCCTCCCAGCCGGGCCAAAGCCGCTTGCACCGCCACGCCTGGCAGATTGCTCTCGAGTTGGGCAATCGCCTTGGTATCCGGGCGAATGTCGGCAGCTTTTTCCTGCTGCGCCGTAGCGGGTTTGGGCTTGATCCACCTCGCCAGCGCATTGGCGAGTTCTTCCGGTTCGACCGGCTTGGCGATGTGGTCATTCATGCCGGCCGCTACGCAGGCCTCTTTATCCTGATTCATCGCCGCCGCAGTCATGGCAATGATGGGCAATTCCTTTAACGCCGGCAATTGGCGAATCTTACGGGTGGCCTCCAGGCCATCCAGCACCGGCATATGCAGGTCCATCAACACCGCATCGAAATGGGATTTCTCCAGGCATGCCAAGGCCTCCAGGCCATTGTTGGCAGTCGTGACCGCCAAGCCGCCTTTAATCAGAAATTCCTGTGCCACCTGTTGATTGAGTTGATTATCCTCGACCAGCAAAATCCGCGCGCCGCGGATAGCTGCCAGCGTGGTTCGGGTGGCGTTGAATACTTCGGCGGCGGGTACAGGTTGGCTGGTTTCGTTTCGTTGTAGTTGGATCAGGGTGTTGAGCAGGTTGGAGGGCGTTACCGGCTTGGCGATGATCGCGTCCACTGGAATGTTGCCCGCCGACTTGGCCAGCGCCTCGCGCTCATAAGCCGTGATCATGATGGATATTGGCGGCCGGCTGTTATGCTCGTCGTGGGCTATGGTCTCGGCTAGTTCCAGACCGTTCATGCCGGGCATTTTCCAATCCAATAACAACAGCTCAAAGGGTTTTCCGCATCGCGCCGCTTCGGCGAACAAGCGTAAACCTGTTTCGCCCGAATCGGCCGTCGCCACTTCGAATTGCCAACTTTCCAAAATCGAGCGCAGTATCGTCAGTGAAGTTTCCTGATCGTCGACCACCAGGGTGCGCATGGGGCATAAACCCTGCAAACGCCAGCCCTGTGTCTGCTCGCTGGACGAAACGCCGGCCGGCAGGCCTAGTCTAACCGTAAAGGCAAAGGTACTGCCGGATTCGGGTTCGCTCTCCAGGGTGATTTCTCCCGCCATCAATTCCACCAGGCGTTTCGAGATCGTTAGCCCCAAGCCGGTGCCGCCGAATTTACGGGTGATGCCGGCGTCGGCTTGCGCGAAAGGCTGAAACAGTTGGCCGGCTTGTTCGGCCGTGATGCCGATGCCGGTATCTCTCACCGCAAAACGCAGGCGTATGGCATTGTCCGTTCTTTCCTGCGTCTCGACGCGAAGGTGGACTTCGCCTTGATGGGTGAATTTAATGGCGTTGCCGACCAGGTTGTTAATGATTTGGCTGAGGCGGAGCGGATCGCCCTGCAACTGATCGGGCACATCCTGTGCTATATCGATGAACAGCTCTAGGCCTTTTTCATCGGCACGGATGGAGAACAAGTCTGCCGTCGCCCGCAGTATGTCTTCCAAGCTGAATTCGATGGCCTCAATGTCTATGCGCCCGGCTTCGATTTTTGAGTAATCGAGAATGTCATTCAGAATACCCAGCAAGGCTCGCGATGAATTCAATACCTTGCTGAGATAATCGTGTTGCTTCCGGTTTAGCTCGGTATCCAGTGCCAGTTGCGTCAGGCCGATGATGGCGTTCATCGGGGTACGTATCTCGTGGCTCATGTTCGCTAAGAAATCGGATTTGGCCAGATTGGCACTTTCGGCTTGTTTCCTGGCGTCCAACAACTCCGTCGTGCGCTCGTTTACCAGGTGTTCGAGATGATTTTTGTAGTGCTCCAATTCGACTTCGTAGCGTTTGCTGTCGGTGATGTCCATACGTATGCCCAGGATACGGCTAACCATGCCGTCTTCGCCGCGCTGCACGCAGAATGCTTTAACACTGATCCAGCGATAGCTGCCGTTGGCATGGCGCATCCTGGCTTCGTAACTGTAGGCATTGGCGCGTTTCGACAGTACGGCCGCAATTTTTTCGGCGATGCCGGCTCTGTCGTCGGGATGGAGGCGCTCCAGCCATTCGTTACGATCACCGGGGCCGGGTTTTGCTTGATAGCCCAGCATCGTGAAATAAATCGGTGACATCTCGAAACTGTCCTTTTTGACATCCCAATCGAAAATGCCGATTTGTGCCACATCCATCGTCAAGCGCAGACGCTCTTCCGATGTTTTGAGCTGCTCTTCGACTTGCTTACGTTCGGTAATGTCAAGCGTAAAACCGTTGATCTGTCCGTTTTCTTCATCCAGATAAGCGGACATCGAGAACCATTTAGTTTGCCCGGTGACGAGCACCGCTTGCGCTTCAAAGCCGCGTACCTCTTTATTTGTCTGCAGCAACTGATAAAACAACTTCAATTGATCGAGATCGGCCCACAGCTTCTCGGCCGGCACATACCGTTGCAGAAAGGTATCGACGGAGTCGCAATCCAATTGGCGTGCCAAAGTGAGATTCAGAAAGCTAAACTGACCTGCAAAGTTTCTCTGAAAAATGCCGACCGGTGCATTCTCGATAATGTAGCGGTAATTTCTTTCGTCGTTCTGCCATTTCAAACGGCTGTGCCGCGCAACCAAGGCTAATACTAACGAAGCGATCAAAATGACGAGTCCGGCCGTGCCGTACCAGGCCAAATGTTTCCGCCATTCGGCCAGATAGTCCTGTTCGGCGATGGCGGCCAGCACGTACAAAGGATAATCGCCGACCCGCCGAAAACTATAGAGGCGTTTGACGCCATCGCCAGGGCCGGGCTGTAGATAGGAGCCGTGGGTCATACCCTGGGCGATGTATTGGTGCAGGGGGTGGTTAGGCATGGTTTTGCCTAGATTGGCTTCCAGATGCGGATGGCGAGCCCAAAGCCTCATCTGTTCGTCGCGGAGTAACACCGCGCCGTGTTCGCCAAGGTTCAACGTCGCGTAAAAACTTTCGAACGAACTCAATTGCACGATGACGTTAACGTATCCGGCAAAGCCGCCATCGGGAAAATCGATACGCCGGGTCAGGGAGATATGCCAGATTTCCAGAGTACGTGATATTTCCGGCGGGGAAATGTGTAAGCCAGTCTGGCGATGATCCCTATGAAATTGAAAGCTTTCTTTGTCGGCGACATTGATGGCTGGCTGAGCATCGATAGAACTGTAGATACAATCGCCGTTGGTATTGAATATCTGGATTCCGCCGATCTCGATCACCGCCGCTTGCTGAATATCGTTGGCCTTTTCCTGCAGCAAGGCTTGCATAGCATGGTTTTCAACGGCGTTATCGAATTGGCTGCTGCGCATGTCCTCGGGTCGAATATGCCCCTGAATATCTTTCAGAATCAGATCGATTTTTTGTAGGGTGGTCAGCGCATGCCCCTCCAGAACCAGAGCGATATTTGCTGTTTCGATACGCGCGTGTTCTATGTGGTTATCGCGCTCTTGCTGCAGGCTCAAGCCCATCAGCGCCACAAATCCCAAGATACCGACCAAGCCAGCGGCGATTGCCAACCCAAATGCCGATATTCTTGGAAAACGTTGTTTCATGTGCCCACTCCCGGCTATAAATTATCACCTAAATTCGGCAATTGCTAAAAAGCCGAGGACTCAAAGTGAGCCGCTGAGATGGCCGCGCATAAACCGGCGCGAGTCGAGTTCCATCGTGAACGGCTCTATGCAATCCTGACGTAACAACAATTCGAAAGACTTATTTTGCGCCGCCGCTTTGCCGTATCAGAACTCGGCTAATCTTGAAACGAGAAAACCGAACGCATACGGGTAAAGGTTTTCGCTACTGTTGGTAGCAGGCATTGACAATCGCCCGCAATTTTTCCAGGCCCAATTCACGGGTCAGCGCAATATTTTGGTCTGGAATACCCTCCGGGTCGGGATGGCCGGCGACGGCTTTTTCGATGCTGTCTTCGCGAATCAGATGCAGCATGGGGTAGGGGGAACGGTTGGTGTAATTGCTGGGGTCGTTTGTCGGTGTTTGCGCAAAGCAATAGTCCGGGTGAAAACTAGCCAATTGGTAGATGCCTTCGTAGCCTTGATCAATCAGCAATTGCTCGGCGATAGCCAGCAAATCCAGGAAATCTTCGAAGTCGGCAAACGCCTCATTAAATATCAGCAAGGTGGTTTCGGTGTCCGGCTCGGAATCGAGATGCTCGCACTCGGCAATGACCGCTTCCAGGCTATCCTGAATGCTGTTGCTCGACACGACCTGATAGCGAATACTGCCTTTCTCCTGTTCGCGGCGGGCAAACGGGCAAATATTGTATTCAATAACAAAAGTTTTTAGCCAGGCCTGCGTAGCGGCGATAATCTGTTGGTTAGTCATGGTGATCGAAAAAAATGAAGAAAAGCACTAAACACTGTCTCTGGCTGTTGGCGATATTGCCGGCTTTGCTATCTGCCGAAGTCTATCAATGGACCGATCCGCAAGGTCGCCGCCATTATGCCGATCATGGCAATGAAAACGCCAAAGTCTTAAGCATCGATCCCGGCGTCGCCTCCTATCGGGTAGAAAAGGTGTTCGATGGCGATACTATCTTACTAAGCGACGGCCAGAAAGTCCGTTTTTTGGGGATCAATACCCCGGAGGTTGCCGGCCGTAACAAGTCAGCAGAAGCCGGCGGCGAGCAGGCCAAGGCCTGGTTGAAGCAAAAGTTGGAGCATCAGAAGGTATTCCTGCAAGGCGATGTGGAAAAACAGGACAAATATCAGCGCACTTTGGCTTACGTGTTTACCGAGGACAAGGAGCATATCAATCTGGAATTGGTGAAACGCGGATTGGCCACGGTTAACATTTTTCCGCCGAATTTCAAATATCTCGACAGCTTGTTGGCGGCTCAGCGCAGTGCCGAGCAAGCCAGGCTAGGGATTTGGGGTGAACAGGCCTATGCGCCACTGGCTGCGGAACGGCTAGACGAGAACAATTACCAGGGTTGGAAGCGCTTAACCGGACGCATCCGCGCGCTCAAAAACACAGCGAAACACAGCTACTTGCAACTCTCCGATGCGGTATCTATCAGTGTCGAGCCAATATCGGCCGGCTTGTTTCCGCCGCTGGAAACCTATGTGGGTAAGGATGTGGAAGTGCGGGGGTGGGTGCGGCGCTCGAAACAGCGTTTTGCCGTGCAGCTGCGGCATCCGGCGGACATCGTGTTGCGTTGATGTTGGCAGCCGGGCCGCTTACTCTTCTTCGGCGAATAACGCTTGGATCATTTGCTTTTCCTCGTCGTCGAGGATGTGCTCTGCGGAAAACCAGCGAGTGCGTTGAAACGGGATTTCCCGCTCCGCGTCGCGCAGTCCGGCGCGACGATCAATCTCGCGGCGCTCGGCCCGCCGGCGATCTAAAACCCGCCGGTCTTGTTTTGGCCACAGCACATATTGTTGCTGAACGAAAGCGATCCACTCCGCTGAGTTGAAGGCGAACGGATTAGTCCGGCGTTCTTGCTGACGGCGCGCGCCTCGGCGGCGTGCCGAATCATCGCTAGTCATCATAGTGGCTACCACTGACCTATGCCGCCGCATACACGCATGCTGTAGAGGACAACCGGCGAATTGATGTAAAAAAAATACGACCTAAATAACATTCGACCAAAATAATAAGCTTCTCAAGAAAATCTGAGTATCTAGGTAGGGATTTTAAATGTACCGGCCCAAATGCTCAATCAAACTTAGTTTTCGGATGTCATTTTACTGGACAAAGTTCCCGGTAACCGCAGCAGTTGATCAATCATTACCTGTAATTTGGATGGCGATCCAAAAATCCGGGAGACATTTTTGGCTATGTCTTATTCCGCCGAACAACGCAGGCCTGCAAGCGCTTTTTATTGTTTTGGCGGCTATGGCGCTATGCGCCATTCGCACCTGGACAGCTCAGGGAACAATGTATTGATTAATAGCCGCGAATCGACCAGGCCTTTTTTCATGAGCGCAATCAATGTTTTATTAGTGGATCCAACCGGTACGACAGCCCATTCCTTAGGGCATTTATTCAGCAGATTTATTTGAGCAGTAGTCAGTTTTTCTCTAGCCATCGTTACACCTATTTTCGGATTTGGTATTGCTAACGGGTCTTGTATATGGGGTTTTACTTGACGCCGGCATACGGTAAGTCAAAAAACAGGATTTGTTAAATTAGTAATATTCATCAGCTCTATTAATAACGTGCATTTGGGGCTATCGGCCTTCCGCCGGCATAGAAACAAGGGTAGTGAAGGGCGGGGTAACGGGATAGATAAATTCAAAGCCGGCAGGCCGCATAGATGCGGGCGAGTTCCAGCAGATTCGGCGCGCCGGTTTTCTCCATCACTTTGGCGCGATGGATTTCAACGGTGCGGTGACTAATCCCCAAACGCCTGGCTATTTCTTTGTTGGTTAGACCAGCCACCACCATCCCCATAATCTCAAGTTCGCGTGACGTCAGCCCGCTTAGCCGATTACACAGCGCTTGTCCTTTATTGGCCTGTGCGTGAGTGTTGACTTCAAGCTGTAGCGCGGCCTGTACTCTGTCGAGCAATAGTTCGGTGCTGACCGGTTTGGTCAGAAAATCAACAGCTCCCGCCTTCATCGCGCGCACTGTCATCGGTATGTCGCCATAGGCGGTCAGGAAAATAATGGGAAGGTGGATGTGGCGGCGGATAAGTTCGGCTTGCAGTTCGTGACCATCCAGACCCGGCATGTTGACATCCAGCACCAGACAGCCTGGCTGCTCCGGAGAATAGCTTTCCAGAAAGCACTCGGCACTGGCAAAAGTTTGATACGGGAGGCCCGCGGTTTCAAATACCAAACCCAAGCTGTCGCGGACCGCATCGTCGTCGTCCACCACGAATACGCAGGGCTGAGTATTCATTTCGCAAACGGTAAGGTAAAGAACAGGCTAAGGCCGTCGCCGACATTCCGCTCCGCCCACAGTTGGCCGCCATGGGCTTGAATCAAGGCACGGCTGATGGCCAAGCCCATTCCCAGTCCCGCGGGTTTAGTCGAGTAAAAGGGTTGAAACAGCATTTTCAGGGCAGTGGCGTCCGCCAGGCCTTTACCGCTGTCACAAACACAGACTACCGCCATATCAGGATCGTCGGCGTATCGGCCGGTGGTAATGCGCAATACCTCGGATAGCTTACCGTGTTCTTGCATCGCTTCCAGACCATTAATGATCAGATTGACCAGCACCTTTTGAATTTGCAGCGCATTGACCGTGGTCTGCGGTAAGTCGGCGGCAAGGTCCAGTTCTATGTTTAAAGTGTCTAGGGTTTTGTCGTTTTTTATAAACGCGCAGGCTTCTGTCACGAGAAAGTTAATATCGACCCGTTCACCGACGGCCTCGGTTTTATTCAAATGGCTAAATAATTGTCTGATGACTTCGCCGGCACGCTGAGCTTGTTGCACACAGGCTTCCAGTACGTGGTTGAGTTTTTGGGAATCCGGTTTTTCCGATTGGTAGAGGCGCAACGCCACGTCGGCATAAGAGGAAATAGCGGCCAGGGGTTGGTTTAATTCGTGGGCAATCGCCGCTATCGTCTGCGTCGCCAACGATACTCGAAATGACTGTTCCATCCGATTTCGGCGTTCGCTCAATTCCCGGGTCAGTTTATAGTCGGTGATGTCGAAATTGATGCCCAGCAAGCGATAAGGCCGATTATTTTTATCATGCAATAAGCTGCCGCGCGAATGTATCCAGCGGTAGGAGCCATTCTTGTGGCGTAAGCGGAATTCCAGTTCGTAAGCGGATACATGCCCGGACAGGTAGTCTTTGGTGGCTGCCAGGACCCATACCCGATCATCCGGATGCAAGCGAGATTCCCATTCCTCCCAGCGGTTTTGCATCTCATGGTCGTCAAAACCGATTTGCCGTTTCCATTCCGGCGAGAGAAATAAGGTTTGCGAGACCAAATCCCAGTCCCAATAACCGGCATTCACTTCGTCGATGATCAGTGCCAGGCGGGTCTCGGTATGCCGCAATTCCGCGTGGGTGCGTTTCAGTTCGGTAATGTCTACATGGGTAATAATCATGCCCTGGAAACCTTGGGTAATGCGTTTGGCATGCATCATAAACCAAAGCTCACCCAGCGCGGTTCGACAGGGATATTCCATCATAAATTCCTGTTGATGGCCCGCTATCAGGCTCTCAAGGCCGGTCAAAGCCTTCTGTGCGTCCCGGTCGCCTGCTGCCGACGAGCGGCGGCAAACTTCAAGGTAATTGGCGCCTTCCGACAATTGACTGGACGAACCGCCGTTCTCGATAGCAAAGCAATCCCAGGGCGCGTTGACCGTCGTCACCAAGCCGCTATTATCCAGTACTGCCACATGTGCGGGCAGCGAATTCAGAACGCAGCGTACGAAAGCCTCGTTACGGCGCAGGGCGTCATCAGCGACTTTCAGCGGTGTAATGTCCAAAAATGCGCCAACGGCCCCGCGCGGCTGCCCATTATTGTCCAGCAAGGGCGATGCATTGGATACCACGGTAATCACTTTGCCGTCCGGGCGGACTATATCCAGCGTCTCGTCGCTCACCACTTCTCCCCGGCAAGCACGCTGAATCGGCAGATCTTCAGCGGCCAGCGGATAGCCGTTTTGCAATACTGTGATGGCCGGCGGGGTTGGGCTCGATAGTGAAAGTTCCGAGGTGGGGGGCACGCCCAGCATCTGCTCATTCGCCCGATTTCCGCGGATATGTTGTCCGCTATTGTCATTGGCGATGGCGAGTCCAATGGGTACCGTGTTGTAAATAACCTGCATTTCCTCCAGACGGCGTTCCAAGCGTTGGTTCAATAGGGCAATTTTCTGCTCTGACAGTTTGCGCTCTTCGATGTCGATCACATGCACCACAATACCTTTCAACCTGCCGGCTTCATCGGCATTGGGAATATAGGTCGCATGCACCCAGCGGGGTTTGCCGTTGCCATAAGGAATTTGCTGGTCAAAACTAACCGGCTCGCCCGCCAAAGCCCGCTCCAGATAAGGACGGACTATGTCCCAGGCCGCGCCACCCAGAATTTCCGGCACGGTGCGGCCGATAACCTGTTCCGGAGAGATGCCGAACCAGTGTTCATATGTCGCATTCACCCGTACATAGCGAAAATCGACATCCAAATAGGCGATCAGCGCCGGCGTGGCATCCATGATCAGTTGCAGTTCCCTATCCTGGTCGCGATAGACCGATTCAGCCTGTTTTCGCGCGGTAATATCTTGGAGATAGCCATGCCACAAAATGCTGCCGCCCTGTTCCCGCATCGGCATGGAATGACCTTCTATCCAGATTTCGCCTTTACTAGGGTGTTGGTAGCAAAAGGTGTCGCGCCAAGGCGTCAGGCTGCGCGCCGATTCGCTGATGGTTTCGTTGATCAGTTTGATGTCGTCGGGATGCACCCTGGCAAATACCGGACTAAAGTCCTCGGCTACCGCTTCGGGCGGCAGTCCGTACAAAGATTCAAGCGCCTGACTGGCATAAGGCATGCTGGCTGAGCCATCCGCAGCCAAACGAAAAGAGCAAATAACGCCGGGTACGGAAGCCGCCACTTTGGACAGTTGATCCTGTAAATGATGTTCGGCTGGTAGTGGGCTGCGTCCGTCTGCATCGCGCAGGACAAGGGAATACAAGGTTTGCTCGCCAATGTCTATCTCGGAAATGATGGCTTCCATTAGAAATTCTTCGCCGTTAGCGCGCACACCGGTCACTGTGCGAAGTTCTTTAGACTGATGATCGCTATCGCCTGTTGGTGCTAAATAAATGGCCGGAAAACCAGCCGGAATAAAGCATGCGATCGCGTTGCCAATGGCTTGATCTGCGCGGCAGCCGAACAACTTGCCGGCTGCGGGATTGCATAATACGACACGGTGTTTTGCGTCGATGCAGACAATGGCATCCCGCGCGGCTTGTATAAGTGCCGCGCACAGTGCCGGGCTTTGCGCCTGCACCGAGGATTCTGCTTGTGATTGTCGACTGGGATCGGTGAGGGTAATACGTAGTTCCGGCTGGTCGGCGAGACCGGTGAGCATCAGGCAGTCGAGTCTGGTAGGAAATGCAGCGTTATCGCCACGCAGCATTGGCAATTCGCAAGGCTGAATTTCGCTACGTTGCTGAATCTGCGATAAATGCCGTTGCCAAAAGTCGCGGCTTTGATCGGCAATCAAGCTTGAAAAATGACGGCCAATTAAGTGTTGACGCTCACCACCCAATAAGGCGGCGGCCGCAAAGTTGATGGTAGATATTCGCTGGTCCGGGCTGAGTGTGAGGCAGGCGTGCGGGGCGAAATCGTAAAGATGCTGGAAGCGGTCTCGCGCCTGAATCAGCGATTGATTTTGGGTTTCTAATTCAAGCAGTCGTACTTGCAGCTCATGCAAAATTTTCTCCGGAGCATCCAGGGAACAGTTGGTTTTGCTTGAGTTTGGGTGTCTGTTCTGAGCTTTTTGTCGAACAGTATTGTCAGGGTGTGCAGACTTACAGCGCTCGTCAGTCATGAGACATCTTCTATTTTGGACAGAATTTAGACCGCTTCAGGCATTCTTTCGATGGTTGTAACACAAGCCCTATTATACGGATGTGGCTAGCCGAGAAGCCCTGTTTCGGCAACAGCGGGAGTTGGCAACCGGGTCTTAACCCGGGCATAAGCCGAAATAGCCGGCCTTAGTTTGTGAAAATCTCTGCCTAGAGTTGGCTTCTTGCCCCAGGTCGCGCGGAAGTATGCTGGCGAAAAATTAGCCCTGTCAATCTTATCTTCAATCTAAGTAGCAGTACGTATTTTTAGCGGATAGCGGCTGTGTTAAAACGCGCTATGTTGGTATGGCTTTACCGTTTCAGCAATATGAATACTTGATTTACCCCTCGCCAAACAATCCGGAAATAACTGATGAGTGAATTGGACCATCCAAGACAAAACCAGCTTCTCGCTATGCTGCCTGAACCCGAGTATGCCCGTGTTTCAAGTTTACTGGAACGGGTTGAAATGGAGTGTGGCGACGCGCTTTGTGAACCGGATGAGTCTTTGCGTTATGTCTACTTCCCTGTGACCGGCGTGATAGCGGAGCTTTACTTTACTGAGAATGGAGCCTCCCGCGAACTGGCTTTGATTGGCAACGAAGGCATGCTGGGTATATCGCTGTTCATGGGCGGTGAATCCATACCGTATCAAGCCTTAGTAGTGATGCCGGGCTACGCCTATCGTTTGCGCAGGAGTCTGGTTGATGAGGAAATTGGGCGGATAGGCGGACAGCACAGTGGGCTGCAAGGTGTGTTACTCCGCTATACCCAGGCACTACTGACGCATATGACGCAAATAGCGGCTTGCAAGCGGCATCATTCCATTGAACAACAATTCTCGCGTTGGCTGTTGATGATCCTGGACCGGCAGAGCGGGAGCGAGATAGCAATAACGCAGCAATCCATCGCCAGTCTGTTGGGCGTGCGCCGCGAAGGCATCACCGAGGTTGCCGGGAAATTACAGCAAGCCGGGGTAATTCGGTATTGCCGTGGTCAAATCAGCGTGCTGGAGCGCGCCGGCCTGGAAGCGCAAAGTTGCGAGTGTTACCCGATCATCAAAAACGAGTTTGCTCGGCTGCTTGCTGTCAGTGCCAATCCGTCGCCGCTGTCCAAACCTATTACCGCCATTACCACTTATGGACATGCCAAAGATCTCAGGAGACGCTACGCATTTGGCTGATCAAGTCTACCGGCGCTGAAATATAGCCCCGTGGTTTTATCTGGTCAGTCCGGCTATTGAAACCCAGTCACCGATAGGGGGCGATTTTATGAACACTGCATCAGCCAAAGCCCATAGCTGCTCACTTGTTATAGACCACGATCCAGCCAGCCGGATGGCGAACAAACACTCCCTGGCGGCGTTTCGGGATCATGATGCGGCGTTTTGCGAGGGAGAACCCAGTCATCACGGTCTTAAACTCGCCGAAGACCGCCAGCCCGAACAAGTGCGCGGGGATTGGCAATCACCGGATATGCTGGATGCCGGCTACATCGCCAATCAAGTGGAAACGGTCAAACAGGCTAATGTCTCCATCCTGATGCCGATAGAATGCGATGATGCGGCCTTTGTCACGGTCCAATCTAACAACTGCGCCAGCAACGCGGACGCGGCATCGTCCACTGAAGTCAGCCGAGAGTTGCAGGGACAGCACCTGCTGGCGGAGAAAACCGAAACCCTGGCGCAATTGCGTGAGGCGGAAGCTAAGTACCGGGCCTTGGTGGAACAAATGCCGGTGATCACTTATATCGCATCGTTGGAAACGCCGGTAAAGCTGTTATATGTCAGTCCGCAAATTGCTCAATTGGGCTTGCCCGAGCAAGATTGGCTTGATGACCCGCAAGGTATACTGAAGCGGGTGCACCCGGACGATCTGGCAGTGGCGGTAGAAGCCTATGCCTATACCTATAAACATCATGCGCCGCTGAGGTGCGAATACCGATTACGTAAACAGGATGGAAGCCATCGCTGGTTTCTCGACGAAGCCAACGTAGTGAGGAATGAAGCCGGCGAAAGTTTGTTTTTGCAAGGTGTCCTGATTGATATTACCAAAGACAAAGAAACCGAACAGGAGCTGAGCTATTACCGGCAACGTTTGGAGGAGTTGGTGTTTAGGCGTACGGAACAACTGGAAAAACAATGCGCCATCCTAAAGTCCGCCAATGCCAGTCTTGACACCACTTTGGTAAAGCTCAAACACGCCAATACCGAGGCGCGCAACAGCGAGAGGCGCTTTCGCTTACTGCTGGATTCTGCCGGCGAAGGTATTGTCGGTCTTGATGTGGATGGCCGTTGCAGCTTCGTTAACCGGGCCGCGTTGCAGGTTTTGGGTTACGCCGAGATAGACGTGCTGGGACAAGACATCGTTGCCATGATAGCCGGGGATTTGATCTTAGCACTGGAAGCGCTCAAGTTGCCTGATATGGCCCGCGACATAATCGCTCAGCGTAGTACCGCTAATTTTAAACGCAAGGATGGCCGGTCATTTCCGGTCGAATATTCGTTTTATCCGGTCGCGTTGGATGGATTTGTCGATAGCTTGGTGCTGGTGTTTTGGGATATGTCGGCATCTCAAACCAAACGTCAGAGTTTGGCCTATCAGGCCAGCCACGACCCCTTGACCGGGCTGGTTAATCGGACAGCTTTTGAACAACGGGTGGCAAGGGTATTGGCTAGCACCCGCCCCGGCTATTTTCACCATGCGCTTTGTTATCTCGATCTGGATCATTTTAAGCAGGTCAACGATACCTGTGGACAAGCGGCAGGGGATGAATTACTGCGTAGAATCAGTAGCGTTTTGTCCTCCAAACTGCGGCAACGCGACACGCTGGCCCGATTGGGCGGTGACGAGTTCGCGTTGTTGCTGGAACACACCACACTTGATCAAGCGCGAAATATCGCCCATGAACTATGCAATAGCCTGCGCAATTTCAAATTCAACTGGGGTGATGCCGAATTTACGGTGAGCGCTAGCATTGGCGTAGCTGCGGTGACGTGTACCGTTCGGGATGTTGATGAGTTTTTACGTAACGCCGATAGCGCGTGCTACAGAGCCAAGGAAAAAGGCCGGAACCAGGTACATGTGTTTTTACCTGATAACGTCGAGCGCCTCGATCAATTCCTGCAATGGAAAGCTTGAGGATTTTGCTAAAACGCATTTTGTGTATGAAGAACGGAGCCAGCGAATCACTGAGTGGCAAATCCGGCTCTATTGATTACCGGCATCCCGCTCCGGCTATGTTTGTCGAAGCCAATTAGGGTGCTTCGCCAACAGGTCCGGAGCGAAAGGTATTAATCGACCGGATAAAAAAGCTCAGTGTTCAGGATGAATGTCAATCTACTCGGAGTATCGCCATGAAACACTACCTATTGATAATACTGGGTATTTTACAATGCCTGATCGTCGTGCAAGCTATTGAGCATGCGCCTGCCAAACCCATCAATCAAGAACAGTTACAGACAATAGTGCCTTACGCGGTGCAGGGGACGGTACAAACCTTTACCAAAACGGTGCACGGCGGTGTCCAGCATGTGGTGATCAAATCCACGGACAATGCCTCGCAAATCAAATTAATTCAGGGGCATTTGCAAAAAAGGGCGGAACAATACCAGGCGGGCAATTATGCGGCGACGGAGCGTTTGCATGGTGCGGAAATGCCGGGGCTGGCGCAGTTAAAAAAGGCAAAAGTCGATGATATTAAAGTTCAATATCAAGCTTTGGATAACGGCGGACAGATTCATTTTTCTACCGAATACCCCCAATTCGTTCAGGCCCTGCACGAATGGTTCGATGCCCAAGCCGAGGACCACGGCAATCCAGGCATACCTGATCACGATAGCCATCATTCGCCGGCTGCTGAATGATGGCAGAGGCGTGTCTGTTCCGGGCATCCCAGGCGCGCTATAGGGCTTACTGAGTCGGCTCGGTTCTTTGAGCGGTATGAGTCGCGGAGCCTCCGCTCTGCGGACTGGCGACTGCTACTCTTTGAGCGGCGTGTTAGGTCTTTTTACTATCAAAAACAAACCTCTGCGTGTCGGGGCTATAGCCTCGATTCAATCAGCATCCCGCTGCCAATCCGCAAACCACTCCGGCAATTCGCGCGACTCGCCTAGAGCAAGTAACCGATGATCAATGCCGTCATGGTTGCCCCACACCACTTCGCTCAGCGCGCCATCACTTACGCGCGCTTCGATGTCTTTACAGTACAGCCCCTGATCGCGCTGAACATAAAAACCGTAAGTTCGGCAAGCGATAGGGCGGTGTGCATAGACCAGGCAAGCGCCATTGGCTTTGTCCAGCAGCGGGCAGATGACTGGGCGCGCTATTTGGCCGGCCAGAGCGGCTATCTCCCCACCCATTTTCCGAAATCGCTCCGGCGTTAAGGCCATCAGGCCTTGTTGCAGACAATGCCATTCGTCCGCGGTGATCTTAGGTACTGCGGCAAGCCTGCGGCAACAGCCGTCGCAACCCTGGCGGCATAGCCAATCGGGTTGGTTGTCGCGGATGATTTTTACCCGCGTGTCGATATCTGCATGGAGTTGGGTGAGGGTTTTCATTGGAACATACTGCCTGTTTAAGCGGGGTTTGCAAAGCCTTTCCGAACATGACGCCGATTCCTGTGTGCTGAGCAGCCGGCGGCGTTTTAACCGGATTCTAATCAAAGCTTAAGTAGATTTTAAGTCGCCAAACTTAGAATTTTTCGCAAGTGAACAACTGACGGAGTGATTATGCGCGACTTGAATACTGCTATAAATCAACAGCTTGGCGAAAAACACATCGGCGGCGGCATCTATGTTGCCATTGACGGTCTTTTAAAACACTGCATCACCGCGCCCCTACTCGAGCTGCCGATAGATTTTAAGGAATGGTACATACCCGTCGGCAACAATATCTCGCAACTTTATCAACTCTAATGCGTGCCGGAGCAATCCTCCGCAGCACCAGTCGCTCAATATCTCAAACAGCAATGATGAGATTTTAGCTAAGAATTTAAACATGCCCTTTGGAGAAAAAATGACACAAAAATATTTCGGCAGTATGTTGCTACTTGCCACATTAACCAGCGGCTGCGCATCCATGAGTGGTTGGCATCCGATCATCGACCCGCGTTTGGACCAACAGCCGCAAACCACGCAACGCGACATGGTCGAGTGTAAGTCTCTTGCGGAACAAGCGTCGGATATTACCAAGGAAATCGGCATGGGCGCCGGTGTCGGTGCGGTTACCGGTGCCGCGGGCGGCGCGGCAGTCGGTGCGATAGCCGGCAGCGCCGCCACCGGCGCAGCCGGTGGTGCAATATTGGCTATCCCCGCGGGGTTGTGGGAAGGCTATAAAGCGAACGAAAGCTTTAAACGGGCATTTAAAACCTGCATGCGTCAACGCGGCCATACCCTGGTTAACTGAAGAAAATTTCTGAAAATGCCTGATTTTCACCATGGAAGGCGAGGATATTTAAAGGCCGGTTCAATTGGCCATATACTATAAATATCCTTTATCAGGCATGGGCTTGATAATATATCGCCTGGATATTTATCGAACTTAGTTAGAACCGACGATGCGTGAATTAACCGACCGAGAGCTGTATCAGGCCCTGCAATACGCCAAAAGCCAGGATGAAAATGCCGGCCGCAGCATACTTCAGCAATTCCAAACCGAGCAGAGCGCGTTGGCGCAAACGATCTTTGGCGTGTTTTCGGCTTTGATTGCCGACAAGGATAAAAATTTGGCAAATCTGTTCATGGATCTTTGTTTCGATGTGATTTGTGTATTCCGGCATGCCTTCGGCGATTTGCCGGACCAAAGGGTATTGGACATGGAATGGTTACAGAATACGGCCGCCTTACTCGATGCGGAATTGCAGGCATTCATGCCTGGCAACAAGATGGATACGAAATTTCGCGACAAATTTCAGAATCGATTTACCGAGCGCCTGACCGAGAGCGATTCGCAAGCCGGCTTGGTTAAATTCATGGATGATGCCATCAGCGCCTATGTTGCCGACAGCCCGGCGGAGCCTGATGCGGTTCGTGTTGCCAGAACCATGATTTATGTCGTTATTCAGCTATTTGGCGCGATGTATGATCGGGCGGAACGCCAAGCGACGGCTTCATGATTCCGGAGATTTAGAAAAATATTAGACTTTAGCTTGTCGCTTCGCGCCGAGTTGAAAAATCTGAACTCGGCGCTCTGTGTCACGGTTAATGCAGGGCGGCCAAGGCGCTGACGTAGTCAGGCTCGTCGGCAATTTCGCTGACCAACTGGGTGTAGATGACTGTGTCGTTTTCGTCGATGATGACGATAGCGCGGGCGGTCAAGCCTGCCAGGATGCTGTCCAACAGCTCGACGCCGTAATCGTGGGCGAAGCTGGAACGGAAGGTCGAGAGCGGCACGACGTGTTTGATGCCTTCGACTTCGCAAAACCGCACTTGCGCGAAGGGTAGGTCAGCCGATACCACTAACACCACGGTATTATGCAAATGCGCGGCTTTTTCGTTGAATTTGCGGGTCGAGGTAGCGCAGGTCGGCGTATCCAGGCTGGGGACTATGTTCAACACTTTACGTTTGCCGGCAAATTCAGCCAAACCCACGTCCTGCATTTTACGATTGGTTAATTGGAAATCCGGCGCTTGCGTACCTACCGCCGGTAAATCGCCGATAGTGTTGATCGGTTTGCCTTGGAAAGTGATGGTTGCCATGTGTTGCTCCCTGGGTGTTTTTATTTTTTGCGTTTGCTGAAATCGATCAGACGCTTGCGTTTTTTCATCTGACGATCGCTTAGCGGGTTTTTCTGGCCTTGAAACGGGTTCTCCGGCGACTTGAATACCAAGCGTATCGGCGTGCCTGTCAGCCGCAACTGATCGCGGAAATAATTCATCAAATAGCGTTTGTACGCACCGGGCAGGGCATCGGTCTGGGTGCCGTGGATCACGACAACCGGTGGATTGCGGCCACCCTGATGTGCGTACTTCAATTTGATGCGGCGACCACCGACCAGCGGCGGCTGATGCGCGGCCAGCGCGTCGGTCAAAATCCGGGTCAGCAAGGGCGTCGACATATCAGTCATCGCCGAATCGTACAAGGTATGCACCACGTCGAACAACTTGCCGACGCCGCTGCCGTGCAGCGCGGAGATCGGATGCTTTTCGGCAAAATCCAAAAACGACAATTTGATCTCGATTTGCTTTTTCACGAAATCGCGGTGTTCGGCGTTCAGGCCGTCCCATTTGTTCAAACCAATAATCAAAGCCCGGCCGGCTTCCAACACCAAGCCCAAAATGTGCGCATCCTGATCGGTGACACCCTCGCGGGCGTCGATCAAATAAATCACCACATGGGCTTTCTCGATGGCTTGCAGCGATTTGATGATGCTGAATTTTTCCACGGTCAGCGATACCCGGGAGCGGCGGCGCATACCGGCGGTATCGATTAAGGTAAATTTCTGGCCGTTGCGTTCGAACGGAATATAGATACTGTCACGGGTCGTGCCGGCTTCGTCGAACACCACCACACGTTCTTCGCCGAGCAGCCGATTCACTAAAGTCGATTTGCCGACGTTAGGACGGCCGACGATGGCAATGGCGATACCCGGATCCTGCTCTTCCAATTCGTCCTCGACTACTGGCAATAACTCGTCGATACGATCCAGTAAGTCGTGGACATTGCGGCCGTGGGTAGCGGCAATCCCGATGGGTTCGCCGAGGGCCAGGCTATAAAAATCGTTTGTTACAGTATTGCTGTCGATGCCGTCGACTTTATTCACCACCAGCACCACCGGTTTGCCCAGCTTGCGCAGCATGTCGGCGATGGTTTCGTCGGTGGCGTTCAAACCGTCGCGGGCGTCGACCAGGAAGAACACCACGTCGGCTTCCTGTAGAGCGATTTCCACCTGCTTTTTGGCGAAGACGTCTATGCCTTCCTGTTCGTCAGTGATACCGCCGGTATCGACTACCAGACAGTCGCGCTCGCCGCGTTTGACCCGACCGTACTGGCGGTCGCGGGTCAGGCCGGGATAATCGGCAACTAATGCTTCGCGACTGCGCGTCAAGTAATTAAATAGCGTAGATTTGCCCACATTGGGGCGGCCCACCAGGGCGATAACAGGTAACATGAATTTATTTTGCTCTCAAAGCGGCCAGGGTGCCGTCTTTGGCGTAAATGAAAACCGTATCGTCCACGACTACCGGCTTGGCTTCTATTGCCGCTTTACTGACCTGAATCCGGCCCAATTGGCGGCCGTCGCTATTGGACAGCCAATGTACATAACCTTCGAAATCGCCGACTACGACATAATTTTGATAAACCACCGCCGCCGTCAATTGGCGGTTGTGTAAGTCTTTTTGTTTCCACAGCGAGGCGCCGCTGCGTTGATCGAGTTGCCAGACATGGCTTTGGGTATCGCTGACATAAAGGTAACGGTAATCCAGGCTCAGGCCGGTGTAGGAAGACACCGCTTCGTTGCGCCACAGCACATCGCCGTCCACTTCGGAGACCGAAGACGCGCCGCCGGTGAAGCCGGCAATATAAATGGCGCCGCGTGCCGCGACCGGATCGACATCGAGATCGACCAAGCGTTCGACTTCGGACCGACCGCTGGGTATCGCGATAGTGGCTTCCCAGATGGATTTGCCGTCTTTCAATTGCAGGGCTTCCAGCTTGCCATTAGCCGAGCCGGCGATCACGTTGTCGTCGACAATGATGGGCGCGCCGGTGCCGCGGATGCTCAGGGCCGGTACGCTGTGTTCGAAGGTCCAGAGTTGCGCGCCATTATCTTCTTTGAGGCCGATGATTTTGCCGTCGGTGGTCCGGACGATGACAATACCGTGACTCACCACTGGAGCCGCCAATACTTCGCTGGGTACATCGATTTTCCAGCGCTGTTCGCCGTTGGCTTTGTCAAAACCTATGACTTCGCCGGTGCTGGTACCCATTACCACGGTATGCACCCCCAGACCGGGGCCGGCTGAGAAGCTGTAATCGGTGTTGTTTTCCCAGCTCAGACTACCGTTGCCGGCGCCACGCGCCTGCAAATGGCCTTTGTTGTCGCCGACGTATACAGTGCCTTCGGCGACTGCCGGTATCAGTTTCAGATATTTTTCATCCGCGCCATTACCGATTGATTCCTTCCACAGCACCTCGACTTGCACTTCCGGGGTATATTCCTGCAAGGCGGCCGGCGGATCGGCATTGTCGTCGTCGCCGGTGATATATTCCGTTAAGCCCGAGATAAAGTCGCGTCCGGCATCCAAGCCCGCGCAGCCGGCTAGCATCGGCAGGCAGGCAAGCAGCGGGAGAAGTGAGCGGTATCTGATGTTCCTGATTAACATGCTAAAGCGTGTATCCGTTGGCGTGGGCTTAATTGGCAGCCGCCGTGGCAGCGTTGCCAGGCGTTGCGACGTCGTCCAGCTTGAACTGCGTCAGCGGGGTGGCTTGACCGGTTCTGATTGCGCTTTGGTACGCGCTACGGGCTTCGTCCAAGCGGTCCAGCGCCACGTACAGGTCGCCCTGCAATTCGTCGTAACTGGCAGAAAAGCCTTCGGATTTGGCCGGATCGACCGCAGCGATCAGTTGCAAACCTTGTTCGTATTGGCCGGTAGCCAGCATCAGTTGAATCAGGCGTAGACGGGCAACATGTCTCAACTCATCGCTGTCGGCTTCCTTGATGGACTTTTCCAGAATCGCTTTAGCGCCTTCCAGATCGCCTTTTTGCACTTTGCTTTTGGCCAATTGCAGGCCGGCATAGTGGGCGTAAGCGGTGCCCGGAAATTCGATAGGCAAGCGTTCCGCCAGTTTTTCGGTGGATTCGCTGTTGTCCTTGGCCGCGCTATCCAACAATTGTTGGTACATTTGCGAGGCTTGGGCGCGTTTTTCCAGTTGGTGGTTTTGCCAGAGATTCCAGCCGCTCACCAATACTATTGCGGTGACAACACCGGCGATCAATGAAGTCTGATTGGCTTCCCACCATTTTTTCAACTGTTCCAGTTGTTCTTCTTCGGTATCGTAAATTGCCACGGTAGTTCTCTTCTATTAGCAGGTTATAAGGGATTATCGGCGGTGCCAGTCTTGCAGGGTTTGCAGGAGCTGGTCGTGATTGTGTGTGCTTTGCTCAGCGTCGATGCGCAAGGGTTTCAAGGCCACTTCGCCGCGTTGGGCTTCGTCGTCGCCAATGATGATGGCGTACTCGGCACCGGACTTATCGGCTTTTTTAAACTGGCTCTTGAAGCTGCCGCCGCCGCAATTGACTTGCAATTTCAAGCCGGGAAGCGCATCGCGAATGCGTTCCGCCAAGCGCATGCCGGCTGCTTCGGCGTTGGTGCCGACGCGAATCATGTAGACATCGGTGCTAGCTGCGACTGGGACATTATCCAGTAATTCAAGCAAGGCCAGAATGCGCTCCATGCCCATCGCAAAGCCGATGGCGTGATTGGCTTTGCCGCCCAGTTGCTCGATCAAGCCGTCGTAGCGGCCGCCAGCGCAGATGGTGCCTTGCGAGCCTAAGTGCTCTGTGACCCATTCGAATACGGTCTTACCGTAATAATCCAAGCCGCGCACCAAGCGAGTATTCAGTTGGTAGGTAATACCCAGATCGTCCAGCGTGGCTTTCAGACTATTGAAATGCGCCAAACTTTCTTCTCCAAGATGCTCAAGTAGTACCGGGGCCTGTTGCAACATAGCCTGCATATCCGGATTTTTACTATCCAGGATGCGTAGCGGATTGGTTTCCAGGCGGCGCAAGCTGTCTTCGTCTAAAACTGCCAGATGTTGTTGGAAATATTCGACCAGTTTGCCGCGATAAGCCAGACGTTCTTCGCTGGTACCCAGGGAATTGATTTGCAGCTCGACTTTATCGCGGATGCCCAGTTGCTTCCAGAGCCGGTCGGTCAGCGCGATGATTTCCGCGTCGATGTCCGGGCCGGGCATGCCGTAGGTTTCCACACCCAGTTGGTAGAACTGCCGGTAACGGCCTTTCTGTGGGCGTTCGTGGCGGAACATGGGGCCGTAATACCACAAACGGTGGCTTTGATTGTGCAATAAACCGTGTTCCAGGCAGGCGCGCAAACAGCCGGCGGTGCCTTCGGGGCGGAGGGTTAACGAATCGCCGTTGCGGTCGTCGAAGGTATACATTTCTTTTTCGACGATGTCAGTGACTTCACCGATCGAACGCTTGAACAGTTCGGTCTTTTCGACGATAGGCAATCTGATTTCCTGATAGCCGTAGGCGCTCAATACCTGTTTGGCCTGGCTTTCCAGCCATTGCCATAGAGGCGATTGTTCAGGAAGGATGTCGTGCATGCCGCGGATGGCTTGGATAGCCTGTTGTTGTTTTGCCATGATCTTATTTGTTGCCGGATTATTTGCTGATCGCGGTTTTGACTTGTTGTGCTTCTTTGGAAGCAGGAAAAGAGCTAATCAATTGCTCGCGGTATTCTTCGGATATTTTGCTGTTACCCAGCGCCCGTTCGGTTTGAAACGCGATCCACAGCGTTTCCGGGGTGTGTTTAGCAACGCCCAGGTAGCGCTCCAGAAACGCCCTGGCCGACATGAACTGACCATTCTGATAGCTGATGCGCTGCATCTCCTGCAAGGCCGGCGAGTAATCGGGCTGAGATTGCAAGGCTTGGCGAAAATACTCTTCGGCGCGCTGCATGTCGTTCTGCTTAACGTAACAAACGCCCAGATTGGTTAATGCAAACCAGGGCCGGTTGTTCATTGGCGATGCCATCGAATCTTGCAACAGAGCTATACCCTTGTCGAATTTGCCTTGCTCGCACAAGAATCGGCCGTAGTTATTCTTGATGCTGAAGTTATCCGAGTCTTTATTTAGCGCAGTTTGATAGCTGTCGCTGGCTGCTTCGGTTTGTTTGATGCGCTCGTAGAAGACCGCCAAGGCGTTATGAGTTTCCGGGTTGCTGGAATCCAGCCGCACCGCAGTTTCCAGCTTTTCCTTGGCGACGTCGAGCATGCCCATGTCCAGATAACGCGCGCCCATTTGTAGATTGAGCTTGGCTTTTTCGGCATTGCTCATCGTCTCGCGGGTGTCCGGCAGCAGGCCGCAAGCGCCTAGCAATAGGCTCATCAGCACTAATCCGCGAGCGGCTTGCCTATTGGCCATGCGAGAGTCCTTGTGCTTGCAGTTTTAAATGTCTGCGGCTTTTATCTTGTACTTGACCGACCAATTGCCCGCAGGCTGCATCGATGTCCTCGCCGCGGGTCTTGCGAACGGTAGTGACGATGCCGGCATTATGCAGAATATCCCGAAATTTCAGGATAGCGGCGTTACTGGAGCAACGGTAAGGCGATTGCGGAAACGGATTGAACGGAATCAAATTCAGTTTGGACGGCACGGTTTTCAATAGCTTGACTAAGGTGCGCGCATCTTCCGGGCTGTCGTTGATGCTGTCCAGCATCACGTATTCAAAGGTAATGTGCTTGCGCGGGCCGGTTTTGGCGTATTCGCGGCAGGCTTCCATCAATTCCTTCAGCGGATATTTGACGTTGATCGGTACGATTTGGTCGCGCAAGGCGTCGTTGGGGGCGTGCAGCGAGACGGCCACGCTGACGTCGCAGACTTCGTTCAGGCGCTTCATTGCCGGGACAATCCCCGAGGTGCTGATGGTGACGCGGCGCTTGGACAGGCCGTAACAAAAGTCATCCATCATTAAATTCATGGCTGCCACGACATTGTCGAAATTCAATAGCGGCTCGCCCATACCCATCATCACAACATTGGTGATGCGGCGTTCCGGTCCTAGTCTTTGTTGTGCCAGATAAAGCTGGCCGATGATTTCGGCGGTAGACAGGTTGCGGTTGAAGCCTTGTTTGGCGGTCGAGCAAAAGGTGCAGGCGAGTGCGCAGCCCACTTGCGAGGACACGCATAGCGTGGCGCGGCGTTCTTCCGGGATGTAAACGGTCTCCACCCGATTGCCGCAGTGCATCTGCACCGCCCACTTGCAAGTGCCGTCGGACGCCAATTGTTCGGCGACGATTTCCGGGACTTTGATTTGGCAGTGTTCTTTTAAATGATTGCGTAGCGATTTGCTCAGGTTGGTCATCTCGTCAAAATCCGAGATGCCTTCCTGATAAATCCATTTCAGCACCTGGGTGGCGCGAAACGGTTTTTCGCCGAGCTCGACAAAAAAGGCTTGCAAGCCTTTTCTGTCGAAATCCAGCAGATTAATCAATGCTGGCTTAGCGGATACGGTCGCAGAGTTCATTAGCAGAGAAGAAGTAAGCGATTTCTCTCGCGGCAGATTCTGGTGCATCGGAACCGTGTACAGCGTTTTCGTCGATGCTGACTGCGAAGTCGGCGCGAATAGTGCCGGCCGCCGCTTCTTTAGGATTAGTGGCGCCCATCAGTTCGCGGTTTTTCAGGACTGCGTTTTCGCCTTCCAATACTTGGACAACGACTGGACCAGAAGTCATGAAGCTAACCAAGTCTTTGAAAAAACCGCGTTCTTTGTGCTCGGCATAAAAGCCTTCGGCTTGCTCTTGGGTCAGTTGCAGCATTTTGGATGCGACGATGCGCAGGCCGTTTTTTTCGAAGCGGCTGACAATTTCCCCAATCACATTTTTAGCGACTGCATCAGGCTTGATGATTGAGAAAGTACGTTCGATTGCCATTGTGTAACTCCAGTGAGGATGTTGATTGAAAAATTAATTGCGCATTATAGCTTGTCAGGCAGGGTGTTGAAAAACGCCCTGCCGAATAGTGTGTTTCCGAAATTGCGGAAGCGGCCCGGTTTAAGCAGAGCCGAGACCCTAGTTTTGGCTAGATGGAAATTTTATCGCTGCGGTGATCGTTGCCGTAGAACCAGTTGACCAACATCCGGGTGCCGGTGACCGCGGTAAATACCGAAGTGGCAATCCCAATCATCAAGACCAGCGCGAAACCCTTAACCGGGCCGGTGCCGAAGCCGAACAACAATACGGCGACGATGAAGTGGGTAACGTTGGAGTCGAGAATGGTGGCAAAGGCTTTTTCGTAACCGACGTATATGCTGGCCTGCCGGCTCAAGCCGTTACGCAGTTCCTCGCGGATCCGTTCGTTGATCAATACGTTGGCGTCCACCGCCATACCCACAGTCAAGACGATACCGGCCATGCCTGGCAAGGTCAGGGTGGCTTGCAACACGGACATGATGGAGATCAGCAGTACGACGTTGAACAACAAAGCAAAGTTGGCGATCAAGCCGAACGCGCGGTAATAAGCGACCATGAAAAACACGACCAGCAGGAAGCCGGCAGTAATCGACATCATGCCTTGATCGATATTTTCCTGACCCAGGCTGGGACCGACGGTGCGTTCTTCGACGATTTCAACCGGAGCAGCCAAGGCGCCGGCTCTGAGTAATAAGGCCAAGGTGCGGGCTTCTTCGGGGCTGTCCAGGCCGGTGGTTTGGAAGCGTTTGCTGAAACTGTCGCGGATGGTGGCGACGCTGATGACTTTTTCGACTTTTTCCTTGTGTTGGACTTTTTCGCCGTTAACGACCCGGGTCTCGGATTTGTATTCGATGAACACCACCGCCATCGGCTTGCCGATATTTTCCTGGGTCATCTTGCCCATTTTTTTGGCACCGACGCCATCTAATGTGATGAATACGGCAGGTGAACCGTCTTGATCCAAGCCTGATGACGCATCGGTGATTTGGTCGCCCGTAACGATAACCGCGCGTTTCAACAGCACCGGCGCGCCGTTTTTGTCTTTATATAAGCGACTGCCGATAGGTTCGTGGCCGCCCAGGGTCGATTGCACATCATGCTCCACGTCCACCAAACGGTATTCCAGTGTGGCGGTGGTGCCTAACAATTCTTTGGCGCGGGTAGTGTCTTGCACGCCGGGCAATTGCACGACGATGCGGCTATCGCCTTGTTGCTGAATGATAGGCTCCGCGACACCCAGTTCGTTGACCCGGTTGCGCAGCGTGGTAATGTTTTGGCCCAGCGCCGATTTCTTGATTTCGCGCAGGTTGCGTTCGGGGATGTTTAACGTAAATTCATTCGGACCGCTTTCCACTAAATCCAGGCCGCGGAAGTCTTTATTGAGTACTTCTGTGGCGGCAACTCTGGATTCTTCGTTAGGCAGCACGACTTTGATGCCGCCCGCTTCCTTCGCAACCGATTGATACCGAACTTTTGCATCGCGGAAGGCCGAGCGAATGTCGTTGGTATAGCGCTCTTCCGCTTGTTTCAGCGCACTGTCCATATCCACTTCCAGCAGGAAGTGCACCCCGCCGCGTAAGTCCAAGCCGAGATGCATAGGGTTTGCACCGAAAGCGCGCAGCCAAGCCGGGGTGGCAGGCGCTAAATTCAAGGCGACTGTGGCTTTACCGGCCATTTGTTCGCGCAATAGGTCTGCCGCTTTCATTTGCTCGTCGGTATTATTGAATCGCGCCAGGATTTTGCCGTCGGCAAATTCAAAGCTTTTCAACGTGAAACCAGCGTTTTTGATGCTGGCGGCGACTGCGTCAGCCTGAGACTGCTGCAATGGCGTCGGGCTAGACGAAGCCAATTGCACTGCCGGGTCGTTGCCATAAAGATTAGGCAGCGCGTAAATCGTACCGACTAACAGCACGAAAATTACTAGGATGTTTTTCCAGACAGGGAAATGATTTTGCATGGTTATTCCATTAAAAGCAGTGACAGCCAGGCTGTTGCGAATAAAAGCGGGGTATATCGCAGGGTTAAAGCAAACTTATTCTTTGGTTTTTTTGCTGTTCAAGGTTTTGTAAGTACCTTTAGGCATCATGTTGGCGATGGCGTGACGTTGGACCTGAATAAAGCTGTTGTCAGAGACTTCCAGTTTGACGAAGTTGTCGTCCAATTCGGCCACTTTGCCCAAAATGCCGCCGGTGGTGACCACTTCGGCGCCTTTACCCAACGCAGCCAGCATTTGTTTTTGTTCCTTGTTGCGCTTGGATTGTGGGCGGATGAACAGGAAATAGAAAAATATCAGAATACCCAATGGGAACAGCATGCCTTCAAAGCCGGGTTGTACGGCGGAGGGCGCTGTTTGGGCCAGCGCATCGGAAATCAAGAAACTCATGGTAATCCTCTTATTGTTATCGTCGTTTTAATGGTCCGGCCGGGCGGACAGGCGCGCATTATGCCACACTAGCAGTGCTTATCACATTACGCTGTCAATTTGTCCGGTTTATGCTAGCGTTCGGCCAATCGCCTCGCCCAGTTGTACCGCTCTGCCGCTGGAGAAGTCGTCGTTCCAAGCTATTTTTTCTTTACCGAACAGGACGATAATCGTCGAGCCCATATTGAATCTGCCCATTTCCATGCCTTTTTCAATAATCGGCGCGTCTTTTTCATAACGCCAGGTCCTGGGAGCGCTTATGCTCGGTGGCGTGACGACGCCGTGCCAGACAGTTTCGACGCTGGACACGAAAATCGCACCCACCAAAATTAACGCCATCGGACCGGCGGCCGTGTCAAAAATACAGGCTACGCGCTCGTTGCGCGCGAATAGATTCGGCACGGCGCCAACGGTAGTGTTATTCACGCTAAACAGGCGGCCGGGAATATGTACCATTTCTTGCAAAGTGCCGGTCAGCGGCATATGCAGACGGTGGTAATCCTTAGGCGATAAGTAAATAGTGGCGAAAGAGCCATCTTCAAAGGCCCGTGCCCGTTCGGCGTCGCCGCCCAGTAATTCCAAGGCGCTGTAGTCGTGGCCCTTGGCTTGAAAAATTCGACCGTTGGTGATCCAACCGGCTTGGCTGACCGCACCGTCCGCCGGACAGACTATGGCGTCGGCGGCCGAATCAATCTGTCTGGCGCCGTCTTTTAATTCGCGGGTAAAAAAATCATTAAAGCTAGAGTAGTGATCTAGGTCTTGAAACTTGGCTTCCTGCATATTTACCCCGTACAACTGCACGATGGATTTGATGAACAGGTTTTTCCAGGTTTTGTTTTGGCAATGGGTCAGTTTGGACATCAAGCCGGAGAGTGCGTGATGCGGCAATGCGTATTGCGGCAGCACGGTAAACGTTTCTTTTAAATTCATGATTCGGAATCTGGGGTTTTGCCGCTGATGAAATACGCAAAGGCGATGACTTCGGCGACGGCAATATAAAGTTGTTGGGGGATTTCCTCGCCGAGCGGGACTTGCGCCAAAATTCGCGCCAGCTCCGGTTCGTTTTGCAGCGGTACGCCGTGTTTTTCGGCGATGGCCAGAATTTGTTGAGCGGTAAAGCCTTCGCCTTTAGCGGTAACTTTCGGCGCATTTTTGCCGTCGTACTGTAGCGCGACGGCAATGTCGCTGTTATAGAAGGTTCTGCCGCTCACGGCGATTTAAGGCAGATTGACCAATTCGGGTGCTTGCCAGCTTGGGTCGCGATGCTCGGCGATCACGGTGGTGTAAATGCCGCCGCGCACATTGAATTCGGCGCGCAAGCGCATGAAATTGGGTGAAATCGCCGCGACAATATGATCCAAAATCTCGTTGGTGACCGCTTCATGAAAGGCGCCGCGCTCGCGAAAAGTCCACATGTACAGCTTTAAGGATTTGAGCTCGACGCACAATGTGTTGGGTACGTATTCCAGAACCAGTTTGGCGAAGTCGGGTTGGCCGGTCATCGGGCACAAACAGGTAAATTCCGGGATGTCGATGCGAATCGTGAAGTCGCGCGCCGGCCTGGGATTTTCGAATGTGGTGAGGTCTGCGCTGGGTTTTGTAGTCATTGCTTGATTTGCGTTGTTAGGGATTCCGGAGTAGCGAATGGGATGTCCGCCGGTTAAGTCTGGCAATATTTTACCAGCTAAGATGCGGTAACGTATTAAGCATTTAAACTCAAGGAGTTATCTTGTTATTTTTGCGTTGGCGGTTGTGTATAGGTTCGGGTTTGGTTCTCCTGAATCGGCCGAAACAATTAACGGGTGGAATTGTCAACAACTTACGGCGAATGATGTAAACTAGTCGTTAAGGCGAATCGTAAAAACCGTTAAGATGTAAGTCCAACTTGCAGGGGAGTCGACGATGGAAATCAACACTACATACCCAAACCCAAATTCCTTGGCTAGCCAAGGTGTATCCAAAGATCAAAAAGCCGGCGGGATTGAAGCGTTGGCCGAACGCAGGAAGGCTGCCAATTCGCAAAATCAGGCCCAGAGACCAGAGCCCAGCCCGAGCGACACGGTTAGTTTGTCACAGGAATCTTTGAAATTGGCGCAGGCTGCCAGCGGACAAAATAGTGACAGTCAGGCCAGAATCAATAGCCCTGAGCAGGCGCAACAGGTGCTTGGAAGGTTGATCTCGGATATCCAAAACAATCCCGGTCAAGCGCAATCCGCTGTAGCCAATCGGCGGCCTAACAACTTAGGCGCATTGTTGAATTAGCTGCGGGCCTTTTTAGGCCTGGGCATAGACGACTAGAGCCAGTCTTGACGGATTGGCTCGCTTCTTCATAATCCGTTAAAACTACGTGGTTTTCCAGAGCCGAGTGCGTCAACAGGGCCGCCATCCTTTCAATTTCGAAAGAAATTAACCATAACGGGCTTCTCGATCAGTTTTTAGAATGCTGGATTCGTAGAATCTTGGACTCCCGCCTCAACAGGCCAGCACCGGGTGCAGTCAACAGTTTAGAGAGAACCGCTGTTACAGGCTGGGTCAAACTCTAATCGTCATCGTTAACCGCCATGCGATACCCCACCCCCACTTCGGTCAGCAAATAACGGGGCCGCGCCGGATTGACTTCCAGTTTGTGGCGCAATTGCCCCATGTAAATGCGCAGATAATGTTGATCGTGTATGTGTTCCGCACCCCAAACCTCTTGAAGCAGTTGGCGATGGGTCACGACCACCCCGGCATGACGGATTAGAATGCCGAGTAGCCGAAATTCGATAGGAGTGATGCGCACTTCGTGGTCGGCAACAAATACTTTACGCCGCGTCAGATCAACTTTTAACTGACCGCTTTCAAAAGTCTCTTGATTGCTCAGGCTGCGTGCAACCCTGCGCATTAAAGCTTGTAACCGAGCATGCAATTCGCCGCTGCCAAAGGGTTTGGTCAAGTAATCGTCGGCCCCGGCATCCAGTGCCATGATCTTGTTTTGCTCCTGGCTGCGCGCCGACAATATCAGAATGGGCAGGTCAGACAATTGCCGCAAGCGTCGCGTCACCGCGATTCCGTCCATGTCAGGTAAGCCCAGATCCAAGATCACTAAGTCGGGATTGGCATTGCTTAGCATCGCCAGGCCGGATTTGCCGCAGTCGGTTTCGATCATGGACCAGCCGCGAAGGCTGAGGCTGGTTTTTAGAAAACGTCGGGTTTGCGCATCGTCTTCTATTAATAGGATTAAAGGCGCATTAGTCATGCCAGGCCTCCAAGCGCTTCCGATTCGGCCAGCGGCGGCGGTTCGTGCAGCGGTAGTTCAATAAGAAACTCCGCGCCCTTACCGATGCGGTTTTTCACATAAATCATCCCGCCATGTGCCTCGACAATCGCCTTGCACAATGCGAGTCCCAGGCCAACCCCGTTTTGTCCGGTTTCGGTAGTGCCGCGATAAAACTTTTCGAAAATCCGAATTTGTTGGTTCTTGGCGATGCCCGGACCGTAATCCGCTACGGTTAAGCGGAATTGATCGCGCAGCGACACGGCTTCGATGTCAATTGGGCTGCCTGGCGACGTGTACTTAACCGCGTTTTCGATTAGATTGACCAACACCTGTTCTATCAGCACCGCATCTATCCAAACTAGCGGCAAGCTATCAGGCAGCAGGGTGCGGACCGGTCTGTCCTGTAATTGTCTATCCAAACGGTTCAGAGCACTGCCGACGATTTCCTCAATGGTGTTCCAGCTTCTGTGCAAAATGATTTGACCGCTACTCAGGCGGGCCATATCCAGAATTTTGCCGGTCAACTCCGACATGCGCTGCGCTTCTTCCAATACCGATTGATTCAGCTCTTGGCGTTCCGAGGCTGATAATCCGGCATCATTCTCTACAGCGGTGCCGACCGCACCAATGATGCGGGTCAAAGGCGTGCGCAAGTCATGGGAGATAGAGCTTAACAAAGCATTGCGCAAGGCTTCGGTTTCGGCTTGTAGATTAGCCTCTCGGGCCTGCGCGGCTAGCTGAAATCGTTCCAAGGTTTGCGCGATTAAGTGGCAGAAGGTGTTTACTTCCGGCGTTTGTCTAGCCAATGCTTCGGTTTGTAGGACGGCTAGAATGCCTTGCGCAGCGCTAGACCCTTGTAGTGGGTAATAGCTTAATGGGGGCTGAAGTCTGGCTTCACCTGTCTCGAAGGCCTGCTGTGCCAGTGTATGGTCGAGGCTTTGCAATGAAATGGGCAATGCTTGATTCGTTTGAATTTGCAGGCCGTTTTCGGTATTGGCAATCAGCAGAACCGAATCGGTACCAAATTCATTGTCGATATGTTCGGCAGCGATACGTGCGACGGCGTTATGATCCTGTGCCGCCGCCAGGTCGCGACTCAATCGATAGAGCGCATTGGTATGCGATTCTCGCTGTTTGGCTAACTCGGCTTGCATGCGCGATTTTTCAAGCAGACTGCCGGTGACATTCGCGACGATGATCATCACCGCCAAGCCGACGATATTTTCCAAGTCGCTAATCGCAAAGGAGAATATGGGGCGGGCAAAATAAAAGGCAAAGGTTGGTGCACTGAGTAGCGAGGCGACGATGGATGCGCTGCGGCCGTAGCGGCTGGCGACCAGAAATACGCCCAGTAAGTATGTCATCAGGATGCTGGCCGGTCCCAGCAGGTCACGCAAAGGCCAATCGATTAGCGTGCAAATGAAGGGGGCGGCGATGCCCCAGGCATGGCCGAGGAAGCGCTCGCGCTTTTGCGGGGATAGCCAAGCTTCGGATAGTGTCATTGGGGCGTCGATATTAGCGCGTGGGGTGCGGTTGTTAGCCATTCGACCGGTCAGAAAGACCCGGCATTGAACAGCATATGCGTACCGATACTGGCGAAGTAAGCCAACAGGATGACCGGGCACCATTTCATGTGGCTAGCAAAGGTGTATTGCCCCTTGGCTTGCCCCATCAAACCGATGCCCGGGGCCGAGCCGATGGCCAGCAGGCTGCCGCCGACACCGAGGGTCAAGGTCAGCAACAACCATTGGCCTTGCGGAATATCCGGGTGCATGGTTAGCACGGCAAACATAAGCGTACCGTTGTCGACGAATGCCGACGATAAACCGATCATCACATTCGCCAGAGTCGGGCTGAATTGTCCGTATAACACCTGAGAAATGGCATCAAGATAGCCGATAAAGCCCAAGCCGCCAATTCCCATCATCGCGCCGTAGAAAAACAGTAAGGTATCCCATTCCAGTCGGCCCACTTTATCGAAAATATCCAGGCGCTTGGCTTCGTTAGTCATCAAGTTCACGTCGCCGCCGCCGAAAAATAGCGAAAACTCCGACTGTCGCGGACTGCTCGGTTTATCGGATTTTTGGAGATAGAAATAAAAGAATTGCAACAAGGACAGGCCAGCCATCATGCCCGCCGCCGCCGGTAATCCCAACGCCATGTCAAAACCAACCGCCAAGCTAATGGTGACGCCGAACAAGAACAGGATGCGCTTGGCGCCGCGCGGTAACGAAATTTGCTCGGCGTCGACGATGGGTTTGTCTTTTGGCAAGGCAAAATGCATGGCTGCCGCCGGCACTAGAAAATTGACCAGGCAAGGTATGAACAATTTAAAAAACTCGGTAAAGCCCAGGATGCCATGCTGCCAAACGAACAGTGTCGATATGCCGCCCAGTGGGCTGAATGTGCCGCCGGCATTGGTGGCAATCACGATGTTCAAACAGCCCAGCGAGACAAAACGCGGACTATTTTTGCCAACGGCTACCACGACAGCGCCCATCAACAAGCCGGCGGTCAAGCCGTTGACGATACAGGAAATGAGGAAAACTAAAAAACCTGTTATCCAAAATAGTCGGCGATAGCTGAGGTCTTTACTGACCAGCCAGATCTTCAACGCATTAAAAATGCCCATGTCTTCCATCGCATTCAAATAAGTCATCGAAACCATGATGAACAAGAGTAATTCGATATACGCCTGCAAGTTACTCTTGAAGGCTGTGGTTGCCGGTAAGCTGTGGCCGTGCTGTTGATATGCCAGGACGATGACAAACCAGATTAAAGCTGCCGCCAGCAGCATGGGTTTGGATTTGCGCAGATGGGTTACATCTTCGAGCATCGCTGAGATATAGGCAACGATCATCACGACCAGCGAAAAGTAGCCAACCCAATGTTGGGTAAGGTCAAGATGAAAGGTCGGTGGCACTGCTGGCGTCGAATCGGCAGATACGAGGCCCGGAAAAATCAGTGATACCAATCCAAACAGATAAATGATCCGCAGCATGCGTTCTCCGGCTAACGAGATTAATTAAATGCCGCAAAATTGCTTGGTTTTCGGCAACTTTTGGCTATCTGCGGATTTTATTTTTAGCCGTGTAAAAAAGGCGTAAAGAGCGAGTGTTTGTGGGCAATGCCAAGGTATGCGCAAAGCTGGCGTCGACTGCAATATCGGGCGGTTTTCGGTTGCTGGATTTGGCAGTCTGACTTTTAGGTCGGCTTGGTCAAGCGATACCCGCAATCTGATTAAGTATTGATTTTCGAGACGAAATCCTGCTTTTGGTTTGAGGCCCTGTGTTAAGCCGATTTAAATTCCATTCGAATCGAAACGGCATTTCGACGATAATAGCGGGCTTTGTAAACGGTCTTGAGCGTCATAAATCAGGCATGAAGCTGGAAAAAATCAAACTTTCGGGTTTCAAATCCTTTGTCGATCCCACCACGATACCGATCAACGGCAATTTGACTGCGATCGTCGGTCCGAACGGTTGCGGCAAATCCAATATCATCGACGCGGTACGTTGGGTGATGGGCGAGAGCTCCGCCAAGCATTTGCGCGGCGGCAATATGGCCGACGTGATTTTCAATGGCTCGTCGGGCCGCAAGCCGGTCAGTATGGCGTCAGTCGAACTGGTATTCGACAACAGCGAGGGCAAGGCGGGTGGGGAGTATTCACAATACGCCACCATTTCCATCAAGCGCCAAGTCAGCCGCGACGGCCAATCGCTGTTCATGCTCAACGGCTCCAAATGTCGGCGTAAAGATATTACCGATCTGTTCTTGGGCACCGGTCTTGGTTCGCGCAGCTATGCGATCATCGAACAGGGCACTATTTCCCGAATGGTCGAAGCCAAGCCCGAAGATTTGCGGGTGCATATCGAGGAGGCGGCGGGTGTTTCCAAATATAAAGAGAGGCGTTCGGAAACCGAAACCCGCATGCGGCATACCCGCGAAAATCTGGAACGGTTGAACGATCTGCGCGATGAAGTTGAAAAGCAAATCAAGAATTTGGCCAAGCAGGCCGAAAAAGCCGAGAAATATACGGAACTGAAAAAGCAGGAACGCCAGTACAAACAAGAGTTGCTGGCGATGCGCTGGCAAAACTTTCAACGTTCCGCGCAGAAGCTGGAAGAAAAGCTGCAAAGTATCGCTGCCGAGCATAATCGTTTGTTTGTGTTATTGCGCGATACTGAAAAAGCCATGGAGCTGAAGCGCGGCGAACAAAAAGCCCAGCAGCAGCATCTGGATAGCACGCAAGCCGAATATTATGCCGTGGTCGCCGAAGTCAGCCGGTTGGAACAGACCATCAAGCACAATCAAAAAAGCCACGAAGAAACCCTGGTTGAAATCAATCGCTTGAAACTGCAAGCTGAGCAGGCGCAATCCGAATGCGAGCAGGACCGGCAGCAATTGGAGGAAATCCGTCAGACCTTGCTGGAAGCTGAAGAAACCATGATCGTGGCTCGCGAACGCGAAGAAGATTTGCTGGGCATTCAGCAAGACGCGCATCTGCAAAAGCAGCAATGGCAGCAGCAGTGGGAAGCTTTTTTGGCGGAAAACGCCGGCTACCGCGAACAAGCCGAAGTACAGCGGACCAAGCTGGTGCAGCTGGAAAATCAAAACCGGCAGTTGCAGACGCGCTTAGACAAATTAAATGGCGAACGTGGCGGTCTGGCCGACACTCAGTTGCAACTGGAATTGGAAACCCTGGATAGCAGCATCGAATTGATTGAAGCCGAACGCGAGCAATTACAGCAGCAACTGGAAGTTGTGCTGCAACGCATCGCCGAACTGCGGCCGGCCATCAAACAACTTCACGACAGCCTGCACGCCAATCGCGCCGAGTTGCAGAAGGTCAACGGTAAGATCAGTTCCTTGGAATTATTGCAGCAGCACGCGATGGGCAAGGACAAAAAAGACTTGGGCGTGTGGCTGGAGCAAGTGGGGCTGGAACAACAGCCGCGCCTTGCTGAGTTTCTGGAGGCCGAAGAAGGTTGGGAAACTGCCGTGGAAACGGTGTTGGGCAGTTACCTGGAAGCGATCTGCGTGGATAGCGCCGATTCGATATTGGGCGAGTTGCAGGATTTGACCAAGCAATCCTTGGTGGTGTTTGAAACGCATGCCAGTTCGAGCGGCGCAAGTACGGACTCGGCGGCTTTGGCCAGTAAGCTGCGCAGTCGCTGGGATTTATCCAGTCTGTTAAGCGGAATCTATTGCGCGGAAACAATGACTCAAGCTCGGCAAATGAATTTGCAGGCGCATGAGTCGGTGGTATTAGCCGACGGGACTTGGTTGGGCAAGGACTGGATCAAAATCAGCCGGGGCAGCGACAGCAAGGCCGGGGTATTGCATAGGGAAAAAGAATTACGCGAACTGAAGCAGCGGCAAAGCGAATTGCAAATGATGATTGCTGAAGACGAAGAGCAATTGGCCAACTCCGAACAGGAGTTGAAGGCCGCCGAAAGCAATCGCGAGCACTATCAACAAAAGGAAAAGTTGCTCAGCGCCGAGTTTTCCGCGAAGAGCGCCGAATACAGCGCGCAGTCGGCGCGTTTCGAGCAGCAAAAGCGCCGTCTGGAACAGCTTGATCACGAGATCGAAGAAATCAGCCTGCATCTGGCGGAAAATGCCGAAAGCATTTCCGAAGCGGAAATGATCAAGCAGGACGCCGAGCAGGCCTTGGGCGATTTGGGCGACAAGAAAACCGAATTGGAGCAATTGAATCAACAGATTCAAGCGCAACAGCAAAACACCGATGCCTCGGTCGATGAAGCGCGCCGGCACTTGCACCGCTTGCATGCGCAGATCGAATCGCTGAAGTCTTCGGAAGTGCTGACCGCCAAACAGATTGAGCGTTTGCAATTGCAACATCAGCAATCGGCTGACCGTATCGCCGAGCTGGAAAACAAATTGCATTTTTCATTAGCGCCGCTGGACGACGAGAAAATGCAGTTGGAAGAATTGTTGGAGAGAAAAGCCGAATTCGAGGACAACCTGCAGTCCGAGCGCCAGGCTCAGCAGGCTAGCGAGCAGACGGTCAGTCAGTTGGCCGAGCAATATTCACAGACTCAGCGTTCCTTGGAAAAGCAAAAAGAAGCCTTGGATCAGGTGCGTTTCGAGCAACAGGATAGCCGGGTGCGACAGCAAACGATTGCGGAGCAATTGACCGAGGTTGATGCCGATCCGGAGGCTATTCTAACTAATCTAACCGAAGGCGCGAGCGAAACGAAGTGGAAAAATGCCGTCGACGAGCTGACTGATCAAATCGAGCGGCTGGGATCCATCAATCTGACTGCCATCGAAGAGTTCAAAACCCAATCCGAACGGATGAAATTTTTAAACGAGCAGCATGACGATTTGGTCGATGCCTTAAATACTTTGGATCAGGCCATCAGTAAGATCGACAAGGAAAGCCGCCAACGCTTTAAAGAGACTTTCGACAAGATCAATAGTGGCTTGAAAGAAAAATTTCCGCGTTTGTTCGGCGGTGGCCAGGCTTATCTGGAGCTCACCGAAGACGATTTGCTGGAAGCCGGCGTCAACATCATTGCCCGGCCGCCCGGCAAGCGGAACAGTTCGATACATTTGTTATCCGGTGGCGAAAAGGCCTTGACGGCTGTGGCCTTGGTTTTTTCTATTTTTGAACTGAATCCGGCGCCATTCTGTTTGCTGGATGAAGTGGACGCGCCGCTCGACGATGCTAATGTCGTGCGCTTTTCGCAGATGGTGGAAGACATGTCGGCAACCGTACAGTTTTTGTATATTTCGCACAACAAAGTCACAATGGAAATTGCAAAACATCTGGCAGGTGTTACCATGAAGGAGCCTGGAGTATCCAGAATGGTGGCGGTTGATATTGATGAAGCAGTGAGCATGGCAGAAAGCTAATGGATAAAGAATTATTAAGAGTCGTGATTATTTTGATCGGCGTGCTGGTGATGATCGGCATGGTGTTGTGGCATTTCGTCAAGTCGTTGCGAGAAAGACGCACCCCTGACGATTATTACGACGAGGACTCTTACGACGACCGAGTGGTTGACGAGTTTTCGGTCGAGGAAGACGACGATGAGATGGATGTATTTGCGTTAGGCAACGAGTTGGTTGATGGAGATGCTCTGTTAGACGATCAAGCCATCAAGCCCAGCCCAAAACCTTCTGCCGATGCTTTGCGCAAGGATGTCGAGAAAAAACAAGCCGCAACCTTGGCTAATTCGCGGCGTTTGGAATTGCCGGCTTTGATCGAGTTCAGCATCGTTGCTCGGGCGGATCAAGGCTTTAATGGCGAAGATCTGTTCGAGGCTTTCGAACGTGTGGGCTTGCGCTATGGCAGTGTGCGGGTATTCGAGCGGGTGGATGCCAATCGCATGGTCGATTTCGCAGTCGCCAGCATGGTTGACCCTGGTACTTTCCCGGACACCGGGCTACAAGATTTTTATTGCCCCGGCATCGTGTTTTTTATGCAACCGCGCGAGGTCGATGCGCCCTTGGCGGTATTCGACGATTTCATGGAAACCATCGATACGTTGGCCGACGAACTTGACGGCGTGGTCTGGGACAACCAGCGGCAACCGCTGACTGCAGAAACCGTCGCGCAATTCAGACAAATACTGGCCAAGGCCGCCTAAAGCAGTACCTCGCGGGGGCAGGGCCGCCGCCGCATTTATTCTGTAAACCTAACGAATTAACTAGAAGCTAAGTGGATCAAAAAAATATCAGAAATTTCTCCATCATTGCCCATATCGATCACGGGAAATCGACATTGGCAGACCGATTCATTCAAATTTGTGGCGGCTTAAGCGACCGGGAAATGGAGGCGCAGGTACTCGATTCCATGGATCTGGAACGGGAACGCGGCATTACCATCAAGGCGCAAAGCGTCACCCTGGATTACAAGGCCAGTGACGGCGTCACCTATCAGCTGAACTTTATCGACACGCCAGGCCACGTGGATTTTTCCTATGAAGTTTCGCGTTCGCTGGCGGCTTGCGAGGGCGCCTTGCTGGTCGTCGATGCGGCTCAAGGCGTCGAAGCGCAAAGCGTCGCTAACTGCTACACCGCCATCGAACAAGGTTTGGAAGTCGTGCCGGTCTTGAACAAGATCGATTTGCCGTCAGCTGAGCCCGAGCGGGTGATGGAAGAAATCGAGAATGTGATCGGCATTCCGGCCGATGAAGCTTTGAAGATCAGCGCGAAGACCGGCATTGGTGTCGAAGCCGTGCTGGATCAACTGATTCAAAAGATTCCGCCGCCAGCGGGTGATGAAAATGCGCCGTTACAGGCTTTAATCATCGATTCCTGGTTCGACAACTATCTGGGCGTGGTGTCCTTGGTGCGCATCGTCAACGGTAGTTTGCGGAAAAAGCAAAAAATTACCGTCATGTCGACCGGAAAGTCATTTCTGGTTGATAAATTGGGCGTTTATACCCCCAAACAATTGGAAAAGCAGCAACTCAACACCGGTGAGGTGGGATTCATTGTCGCCGGCATCAAGGACATTTTCGGCGCGCCGGTCGGAGACACCATTACGGCTACCGACAATCCCGCCAGCGAAGTACTGCCGGGGTTTGAAAAAGTCCAGCCGCGGGTGTTTGCTGGTTTGTATCCGGTCAGTTCCGACGATTTCGGCGCTATGCGCGAAGCGTTGGATAAATTGCGCCTGAACGACTCGGCACTCAATTACGAGCCGGAAACCTCGCAAGCGCTGGGTTTTGGCTTTCGTTGCGGCTTCCTAGGCATGTTGCATATGGAGATCGTCCAGGAACGGCTGGAGCGCGAATACAACATCGATCTGATTACCACCGCGCCGACTGTTATTTACGAAGTGGAAACCCATGGCGGCGAGGTCGTTATGGTCGACAATCCGGCTAAGCTGCCGGACGTCGGCACCATTGTCGAGATTCGCGAACCGATTATTCAGGCCAATATTCTGGTGCCGCAGGCCTACTTGGGTAACGTGATCAATCTGTGTATCGAAAAACGCGGTATCCAAAAAAACATGCAATACGCCGGTAGCCAGGTCTCCTTGAGCTACGAACTACCGATGAGCGAAGTGGTACTGGACTTTTTTGACCGTTTGAAATCCTGCAGCCGCGGCTATGCGTCTTTCGATTACGAATTTTTGCGCTTCGAGCCTGCGCCGCTGGTTAAGCTGGACGTTTTGATCAACGGCGACAAAGTCGATGCCTTGTCTATTATTGTGCATCGGGATTTGAGTCAGAACCGTGGTCGAGATTTAGTCGATAAGATGAAAGATCTGATTCCGCGGCAGATGTACGAAGTGGCGATCCAGGCGGCCATTGGCGCAAAAGTCATCGCCCGCTCTACGGTCAAAGCCATGCGCAAAAATGTCACAGCCAAATGTTATGGTGGCGACATTACCCGTAAGAAAAAGCTGCTGGAAAAACAGAAAGCCGGTAAGAAACGCATGAAGCAGGTGGGTAGTATCGAGATTCCACAGGAAGCCTTCCTGGCGGTGTTGCAGGTCAATAAAGAGTAATAACGATCAATTATGGATTACGATTTTTCATTTTTTCTGGTGGTAGCCAGTTTTGTCACCGGCGTAGTCTGGGGTGGCTATAGCTTATATCTGAAGCGGGCCAATCTGCCTTATCCTACTGAGAACGAGCCGCTACTGGTCGAATATGCCCGTTCGTTTTTTCCGGTAGTGTTGATCGTATTGTTGCTGCGCTCGTTTCTGTTCGAACCTTTCCGGATTCCCTCGGGATCGATGATGCCGACATTGTTGGTCGGTGATTTTATTTTGGTGAATAAATTCAGTTATGGGGTGCGCTTACCGGTGCTGAACACCAAGGTTATAGAAATGGGTGAGCCCAAGCGCGGCGATATCGTGGTGTTCAGGTTTCCGAAACAGCCGGAAGTCGATTACATCAAACGAGTGATAGGTTTGCCGGGCGACCGCGTCGCTTACTTTGACAAAAAGCTTTACGTCAACGGCGTACCCGCCAAGCAAGTGTCGCTTGGGCGTTATCAAGGCGTCGGGCAGGGCAGCAATATGAGCGGTGCCGAGCGGCTGGAAGAGGATTTGTTGGGGGTTGAGCATTCCATCCTGGTAAGTCACGGGGCTTCGTCCGTAGAGGATGTGTTCGTCGTGCCGCAGGGTCAGTATTTCGTCATGGGCGATAACCGCGATAACAGTAATGACAGTCGTTATTGGGGTACGGTACCGGAAGCTAATCTGGTTGGTAGAGCCTTTTTTATCTGGATGAATTGGGACTGGCAAAATAACGGTATTGCTTTCGACCGGCTAGGCACAGTGCTGCGTTGAGCGGTTTGCTGCAAGATAATCCGAAAAAACAATGCTTATTGCGGTGGACTCTCAACAGTCGTCGGTTTATTTCTAATTTTTCTCGGGGGTAGTGTTATGCCGTCATCATTAAAAAAACAACGCGGTTTAACCTTTCTGTCCATTGCCTTTATTTTGGCGTTAATTGGTTTTTTTACCTTATTGATTCTAAAAATAGCGCCGATTTACATCAATCATAGCCGGGTGGTAAACGCCTTGAAAGCGGTGGAAAACACTACCGATATAGTGACTAAAACTAAGTCTGATATAAAGGGTAGCTTGGAAAAACGCTTTGATATGAATTATGTAGAGCACGTCACCAATGACAATATCAAAATTGTCGCGCAACCCGGCTATGTACGGGTTGACATAGACTATGAGCGTGTAGAACCCATCATGGGGAATTTGAGTGTGTTGGTTGAGTTCCACGAGGGATTCGAAGCTGGCAACAAGTGATTAAGAAACCTGAAATTCTTGCCGGCAAGTTGGGTTTAAGGTTTAACGATCCCAGCTTATTTACGATGGCTTTGACTCATCGCAGCATGGGGGCCAGAAACAACGAGCGTCTCGAATATTTGGGCGATTCCGTGCTGGGCTTCGTGATCGCCCAAAAACTATACGAACTGTTCCCCGAGGCGGGAGAGGGCGCCTTAAGTCGGCTGCGGGCCAGTTTGGTCAATCAGAATTCGCTGGCGGAAGTGGCCAGGCAGCACAATATCGGTGATTATCTGATTCTCGGTTCCGGCGAACTGAAAAGCGGCGGTTTCCGTAGAGATTCGATTTTGTCGGATGCGTTGGAAGCCATCATGGGGGCCTTGCTGAAAGACCAAGGCGTTGAGGTTTGTCAGCAGTGGATATTGCGATTATTCGATGACAAGCTGGCCGCGCTGAAAGTAGACGATTGGACCAAAGACCCGAAAACTCGTTTGCAGGAGTTGATGCAAGCCAGCCGTAAACCCTTGCCGATTTACGAATTGGTCAGCATGTCCGGCGCGGATCATGCCCAAACCTTTGAAGTGAAATGCACCATCGCATTAACACCGGAAACGCGCAACGGCGTGGGTATTTCCAGAAAAAAGGCCGAGCAGGCTGCTGCCGAAAATATGTTAAATTTTTTACAATCCAGGGATAAATGAACTGCGGATATGTTGCTTTAATCGGTAGGCCCAATGTCGGCAAATCGACGCTGATGAATCATTTACTGGGTCAGAAACTCAGTATCACCTCAAGAAAACCGCAAACTACCCGGCACCGAATTCTGGGTATCAAGACGACAGCCGCTGGTCAAGCCATCTTCATGGACACACCGGGCATGCACAGCGACGAAAAAAAGGTATTGAATCGTTATCTGAATAAGACTGCGGACAGCACCTTGCTGGGAGTCGATGTCGTGATTTGGTTGTTGGACGGCTTGTATTGGCACGACTACGACGAGAAGATTTTCAAAAAACTCGAGCAAGCCGGACTGCCGGTTATCTTGGCGATCAACAAGGTCGATAAAATCAAGGATAAGGATGCGGTGCTGAAGTTCTTCGCCGAGGCCCAGCAAAAATATCCGTTTCAGCATATCGTGCCGGTTTCGGCCTTGAAAAATACCAATCTTGAGCTGCTGGAACAGCACATTATGGCGTTGCTGCCCGAGGCCGAGCTCATTTATCCGGAAGATCAAATCACCGACAGGCCGGAGCGCTTTTTTGCCGCTGAAATTATTCGCGAAAAACTGACCCGGCGTTTGGGTGACGAATTACCTTATGCACTGACCGTGGAAATCGAACGCTACGAGGAGTTTCCGGAGCTTTGCAAAATATACGCGGCGATTTTGGTAGAGCGGGACAGCCAAAAAAGCATCGTCATCGGTAAACAAGGCGAAATGCTTAAAAAAGTCGGTAGCGAAGCGCGAGTCGATATTGAAAAATTGATCGCCCAAAAAGTCTATCTGGAATTGTGGGTTAAAGTGAAAAAGGGTTGGTCGGATAACGAGCGCGCCTTACAGAGTTTAGGTTTTAGCGATTTTGGCCATTAATGAGCGGCTTGGCCGTTTATTTACAGCCGGGTTTTGTTCTGCAGCATCGGCCATACCGGGAAACCAGTGTATTGTTAGAGGTTTTCACGCGGGATTTTGGCGTGATGTCCATGCTTGCCAAGGGTGTGCGTAAGGAAAAGTCGAAAATAGCCGGATTATTATTGCCTTTCAGTGCCTTGCGGCTGTCGTTTATCGATAAAAACGAACTAAAAATTCTGTCCCAGGTGGAATACGTCGACAGCTACCCTTTAGAGCGCTTGGCGCTTTACTGCGGATTTTATGTGAACGAGCTGGTGCAACTATTCGTGCACAAAGACGATCCCCAGCCCGAGATATTTAGCTGCTACGAGCGCTGCTTGAGTGGTTTATTGCTTGGTGAATGTATCGAGCAGACTCTGCGTTATTTTGAACTGGATTTATTGCAAGAAGCTGGCTACGCCGTTGCGATGGATTCGGAAGCTAACGGTAATCCCATCAAGATAGGTCAGCGCTACAATTTTTTAGCTGATTTCGGCATGGTCGCGGATAACGAAGGTTTGATTGGTGGTGAAACCTTGTCAATATTGGCCGCAAGGGCTCCGTTGGAAGGCCGCGCGCTGCTCGAAGCCAAGCTGCTCTTCAGAAAAATGCTGGATGGACATTTGCAAGGCAGACAGCTGAAAAGCAGGGATGTCCTGGCAAAAATTATTAAGTATTTATAGGCGAAAGACAAAGGTCAGGATGGATTGACCGTCTTTCATCCCTCTTTCTCATCCGCTTGCGGACTCATATTCAATGGAAAAACAAATCATCTTATTAGGTGTCAACATCGACCATGTTGCGACCTTGCGCCAGGCTAGAGGTACTCGTTATCCCGAGCCTGTGCAGGCTGCGCTGATCGCCGAGCAAGCCGGTGCCGACGGTATTACCGCGCATTTGCGCGAAGACAGGCGGCATATTCAGGACAGAGATATTTATTTGTTAAAGGATATGTTGCACACCCGGTTGAATCTGGAGATGGCCGTGACAGAAGCCATGTTGGCGTTTGCGGTTAAAGTAGAGCCGCAAGCTTGTTGTTTGGTACCGGAGCGCCGAGAGGAATTGACGACTGAAGGTGGTCTGGATGTGGCGGGCGCTGCGGATAAGATGCGTTCTGCCTGCCAACAATTGGCGGATGCGAATATAGAAGTCTCCTTGTTTATCGATCCGGATTGTCGGCAAATCGATGCGGCGGTTCAGGTGGGGGCGCCGGTGGTGGAGTTACATACCGGCCGCTATGCCGACGCTGTAAGCAAACTAGAGCGAGAGCAAGAGTTGCAACGAATCCGCACGGCTGCGGCTTACGCGCACCAAGCAGGATTGCAAGTGAATGCCGGCCACGGCTTGAATATCGCCAATGTGGAAGCTATTTGCCGGATCGAGCAGATTGTCGAGCTAAATATTGGTCATTCCTTGATTGCGCAAGCGTTGTTTTCCGGCTTGGATAGCGCGGTCAGGGATATGAAGCGCGTCATGCGGGAGTCGCGTTTACACGGTTGATGTAATGCAGAACGAACTCGAGTTTTATCAATTAACCTCGATAGGCAATCGCGAGGTCAATCAGGATTGCATGGCGCACCGGGTGTGCGCTGATTACGCATTATTTGTCGTCGCTGACGGATTAGGCGGGCATTACTCCGGCGAAAAAGCGTCACAATTTTTTTGCCGTAGCTTGATTGCTCTGGCGGAAAAATATCATGCTCATATATCTTCAGTAAAGGCAGAGACTGTCATGGCTGCCTGGATTGCGGAAGCTGTCAGGAATATGAGCGAACTATTTGCTGATGATCCGTTTGCAAGCGATGCTCACACTACCTGCGCAATTCTCTATCTGGACCAAGAACGAGCGATAGTGGCGCATTGCGGAGATTCGCGAGTTTATCGGATCAATTCCGAGCAAGTCCTATGGCGTACAAAAGATCATTCGGTGCCCCAACAACTGTTTAACGAGGGAAAAATCAGCGAATGGGAGATGGGGGTTCATCCCGATCAGCATAAGCTCACGCGAAGCATCAATGTATTGAGTGCGCCTGCGGTGGATATTGCCAGTTTCCCATCTATGAAATGCGGCGAAACCTTTCTGCTCTGTAGCGACGGTTTTTGGGAGTTTGTAAAGGAACAGGAATTGTTGGCGTTATCGCAAGAGCGCAGCGGAAAGCCGGAGTTGCAAAAGATGGCTAAAATGGCGGTATTACGCGCTCAAGGTAAAAGCGATAACGTTACTGTGCAGTGGGTCAGGCGGCGGCGTTAGCTGTTTAAGTGCAGGCTGGGGCTGAACCATGCAGCCCCCGGTAAACCGTATGGCTTAGTGTGTTGCCAAGCCGTGCTTTTGAATCCGGTAAAGCAAGGTGTCTCTGGAAATGCCCAATAAGCGCGCCGATTTGCTGCGATTGCCCTTGGTTCTGTTCAAAGCTTGCAGAATCATATCTGCTTCCAGTGCATCTAGTTGTAGACCCAACTCCGGCAAAGTAAAGTCCGAGCTGACTGTTATTGCGCTGCGGTTAAATTCGTGGGGCAGATTTTCCGGCTCGATTACTTTGCCCGCCAGCAAAATACTTAGTCTTTCGCAAAGATTGCGCAATTCACGTACATTGCCCGGCCATTTGTAGCTGCGCAGCGTTTTTATGGCTTGTCTACTGAAAGTAGGGGGTTCCAGGGAATGTGCGGCCGAGAAGTGTGTGAAAAAGTGTTTCGCCAGTATTTCTATATCTTCGGTGCGCTGATGCAATGCCGGCAATTCCAGCGGCACTACATTTAAGCGGAAATACAAGTCCTGACGAAATTGACCGTTTTCTATCAGCTTGGTGAGGTCGGCATTGGAGGCAGCAATCACGCGCACATTCACCATGTAGGGTTTGGTGCCGCCAACGGGTAAACATTCTCCCGACTCCAGAAAGCGCAAAAGTTTCGCCTGGATTCCCAAGGGTAAAGAATTGATTTCGTCCAGAAACAATGTGCCGCCATCGGCTGCCTGAAACAAACCTTGCTTGTCCGATACTGCGCCGGTAAAAGCGCCTTTCTTATGGCCGAATATTTCTGATTCAACCAGACCCTCAGGGAGTGCTGCGCAATTTAAGGCAATGAAAGGTTTATTTGCGCGCGGGCTATCCTTTTGAATGGCCGTTGCCAGTACTTCTTTTCCCGTGCCGGTTTCGCCTTTGATCAGCACGGTAACGTCGGTCGCCGCAACGATACGAGCGCTGCGAATCAATGCTTCGATTGCGGGAGATTGTCCAATAATAGGATCGAAGTTATCCACTGTAAAACCTCTCAAAACGTCATGATGTGTTCAACGCGCATCGGATAGAGCCATGGGAAGGCTGCCAATAGCGCAAAGATAATAAACAAGGCTGCCACCGCGTGTTTAAAGTGCCGGATTTTCGAAAGCCTCGCCAGTAATGAGGTCATTATACCGACACCCATTACGGCAGGTAAAGTGCCCAATCCAAATGCTAACATCGTGAGCGCGCTGTGGGTAATGCTCCCCGTGGTAACTGCTAGTGCCAATGCCGTATAAATCAGGCCACAGGGTAGCCAGCCCCACACCATACCAAACAATAAAGCTTGGGTGCGGTTTTGTACCGGAATCAATCGGCGGCCGAATGGTTCGATCAGTTTCCAGAAGCGCGCGCCCATTTTTTCTATATAGGCAAAGTACGGAAACCAGCCGCCAAGGTAAAGCCCTGCACCCGCCATCACCACGGCGGAGAGGAGTTGCAAAAATCTGTGCGCTTGACCTTGAGCAAAAGGTAAAGTTAAGAAGGCCTCCAGCACGCCAACCAAGGCACCGGCCATCGCGTAGCTGAGAACCCGGCCGATGTTGTAATTGAGCACGATGCCGAACAGACGGCGCTTATCGTTACGAAGTTCGGGTTTCAGGCTGTAAGTCAGGGTACCGATAATGGAGCCGCACATGCCTATGCAATGCAGGCTGCTGAATAAACCCATTACAAACGCGGCAAGATAGGAAGCATTAAAGTCGAGGTAAAGATGCATAAACAAAAAGCCGAGGTAATAAGGTATCGAGTGTATTAGCGGGGATTATAGACGCTTTCCGAAACGGGAACGACGCGCAGATCTCTAAACTACCTGCCGTTGGACAAGTTATTCGCGCAGATACGATTCCGCCCTTGATGCTTGGCCTGATATAACGCATCGTCCGCTGCTTTCAATAAACTGGCAACGTCGTCGAACGTGTGGGCCTGTAGCGTCGCAACCCCGAGGGATATGGTCACGAAATTGTTGGGATTGTTCTGTGTGTGCCGTATTTTCAGATTCTCTATGGCTTCGCGGTACTGCTCGGCACGCATCAGGGCGCCTATGCTGTCGGTGTTGGGAAGCAGGATGGCGAACTCTTCACCGCCCAATCTGGCTACCAAGTCTTCGGGTCTGTGGGTAATTGTTTGCAAGGCACGCGCCACCCGTTTCAGGCACTCGTCGCCCATAGGGTGGCCAAAGTAGTCGTTAAATTGTTTGAAATTGTCAATATCGGCAATTAACAACGAGAGCGGCATGCCGGTGCGTTTGGACTGGTTCCATTGGCGTTCCAGGGCGGCGTCAAACGCTCTGCGGTTGGGTATCTCGGTCAGTCCATCCAACGATGCCAGTTTTTCCAATAAATCGGATTTAGTTTTTAGCTGTATTTGAGTGCGTACTCTTGCTAAAACAATCGATGGCGAAAACGGTTTGGTGATGTAGTCGCTACCGCCGATTCGAAAACCGTGCACCTCATCTTCTTCCGAATGTTTGGCGGTCAGAAAAATAATCGGAATATTGCGGGTTTTATCCGATGACTTGAGCTGATGGCATATTTCATAACCATCCATGTCGTCCAGCATGATGTCCAGTAGGATCAGATCGGGAAGCTGGCTGGTGGCGATATGTAACGCCAGTTCGCTATGCACGGCTACTTTTACCGTGTAATGGGGTTCGAGAATATTCTTGATAAGATCCAGATTTTCCGGGCTATCATCCACGGCCAGAATGGTATGCGTGTTTCTACTTTCCATTTTCCTATATCCGATGTTCCAGTATGTGGTTGAGAGCTTGCGCGGCATCTACAAACTGGTAATTGGCAATTTGTTTTTTGATGGGCAATAAGATTTGCAGCAGAGCTTTATCATCGATATGGCGCATAATCCGCTCAAGTTGCTGGTCCGAGTCGGAATCGAAGGTTTGCAGTTTATCAATCAATATGGCCAGCTGTTGCCGAGTTTCCAGTGTCGAGTAGCGCGGTTCACCGTCGCTGTGGCTTTCGCTGTTGGCCAAATTACTGTTGATGCTGCTGATAACCTTGCTCATCTCCAGTGTTGTGGCGGCAATATTACTATCGATATACGGGACGTCGGCAATATTGGCGCGGAAATCGATTAGCGACTCTTCCAGCCGTACTAAGTGGCTTTGCAATTGTAACGCTCCGAGGGAGCCGACTAAGCCTTTCAAAGTATGGACTAATTGATAGGCCTTGTCGTACTGGTTATGTATGAAGGCTTGGCCGATTTCGTTCATGGTATCCGCATGGTTTTCAGCAAATTTTAGTAACACTTTTCGATAGACGGCTAGATTCCCGGCCGTATGTTGTAAGCCGGCGGAGGTGTCTATGCCATACAGATAAGGAAGCGGATTGCTTTCCAACTGTTCGCTGTTGGGATCGGTCTGGGGTATCCCGTCGGCTCGCGGTTTAATCCATTTTGCCAGCGTGGCGTAAAGCGTTTCCGGTAATATCGGTTTGCTGATGAAATCGTCCATATCGGCTTGAAAGCATTTGTTGCGATCATTACTCATGGCGTTAGCGGTCATCGCTATGACCGGCAAGGTTTGACAGCCGGGGAGTGTTCGTAGTTGTTTGGTGGTTTGATAGCCATCCATCACCGGCATTTGCACATCCATTAGCACGCAGTCGTAAGTGGTTTGTTGCAGTTTGCCCAAGGCGATTTCGCCGTTTTCGGCCACGTCGACTTGCAAATGTGCTTGTTCCAGCAACTCGATGGCCACAATTCGATTCACTTCGTTGTCTTCAACCAGCAATACTCGGGCGCCCCTGATATGTTGCAATTTCCCCGTATCGAGGGGGAGCTTTTGTTGGTATTGCGCGTTGCGTATCGAAGCAAGGCTGGTAATGCCCAGTTTGACGCTAAAGGTAAATGTAGAGCCCAGGTTTTCTTGGCTGGCGACGCTTATGGTTCCGCCCATTTGTTCAACCAATTGTTTGGAGATGATCAGGCCCAAGCCCGTGCCGCCGTAATGACGTGTGACGCTACTGTCGCCTTGGCTGAACGCCTGGAATAGTTTGGCTTGTTTTTCTGCATTCATGCCGATGCCGGTATCGCTGATACTAAACTGCAAACAAGTCTGTTGCGCAGAGCGCTTAAGTTCGGTGAGCGTGACTCTTACCTCGCCATGTTCGGTAAATTTGATCGCATTCCCGATCAGATTGATAAAAATTTGCCTTAGCCGTTGCGGGTCGCCGATCACCGGGAGAAAAGTTAGCGTCTTAGGTGGGCGAATCAAGGCTATGCCTTTGCTGGCGCAAAGTTCCGACATCGTGGAAAATACCTTATCCAGCATTTCTTCCAATAGAAAAGGTACGGATTCCAGTTGCATTTTTCCGGCTTCCATTTTGGAAAAGTCCAGAATGTCGTCAATGATGGTCATCAACGAGCGTGACGCGGTTTCCACTCTTTCCAGGTAGTCGCGCTGTTTGGCGGAGATGCTGCTGTTCAGACATAATTCAACCAAGCCGATAATGGCATTCATCGGCGTGCGGATTTCGTGGCTCATATTGGCGAGAAATTCCGATTTTACCCGTGTTGCCTGTTCTGCCTGCTGCTTGGCTTCCAACAGCCGTTGCTCGGTTTGCAGCCGGTCGGTGATGTCTTGCATGGTGCCTTGAACGCCAGTGGGTTTGTCATTAACGTCGCGAATAACTTGTCCGCGTTGGTGGACATGACGAATTTGGTCGTTACCGAGCACTATCCGATGTCTGAAATCGAGACTGCCGCTACTGATCGCGTTTTGCATCGATGTTTTGAAAAAGCTTTGGTCGTCCGGATGAATCAGCGTGCTTAAAATGCTGGAAAAGTTGGGGGTAAAAACAGCTTTACTGGTTGCGGTGATCCGATACATTTCGTCCGACCAGCTAAAGTGATTGTCAGGCAAATGCCAATGCCAATCGCCGATATGGGAAATGCTTTGCGCATCCAGTAAGCGCTGTTTCTGGTCTTGCAGCGCATTGATGGCGCGGCTGCGTTCCAGTTCGGCGGTAATTTGCAACGCGAATAATTTCAGGGTGTCTGTGGCAAAGGTAGTATCGGGAATGGGCCGACAGTAGGATACCGAGATAAATCCGAAACTATTTTGTTGTTTGTCGTGTAATGGAATGCCCAGATAACCTTGAATTTGTTGGCGTCGCAGCCAGTCGGCGTCGGGGAATCGCTCCGCTGCGTCGTGTTCGACACAACAAATAGTGCCGGCGGCCACCTCGCGGCAAGGCGAATTATCCAGGCTGAATTCGCGGTTACCGACAATTTTGCCTTTTGCGCAAAGCGATAGGCTGCGGGCACGTCCATTGCCCGTTGTTTCGGCAATTAATGCAAAATCGGCTCCCAGGGTTTCCACGGTCAATAGTGTCAGATTATCCAGCAGTGACGCGGCACTTTGCGGCAGGTTGCTGGAGACGATATTCCTAATCACACTGGATTGCTGACGCTGCTGAGTGATGTCACTCACCAGACCCTGATAGTCGATAATCTTGCCTTGCTCGTTGCGCACCACCATCTTGCGGTCTTGCACCCATTTTATGCCGCCGTTTTGGGCGACGGTCCGATAGGGTTGATGCGCTATTTCGGAACAGTCCGGATCGTTGCGGCAGGTGGCGATCTCGCGAAGGAAAACCCCGACATCGTCGGGATGGATCAGGTTGAGATAAAACAGATTGCCGGTAATCAATTGTTCGACACTGTAGCCGAATAGCTGGCGGGCGTTCTCAGTGGCGAACTCTATCGGTAATCCTTCGGAATTATTCCATTTCAATACCACTGCCGCGCTCTGGCTGATAATTTGATAGGCGCGTTGCAGATTATGCTCCGACTGCTTACGCACGCTGATGTCTTGGTGCGTGCCGCATAGCCGGCTTGGAGCGCCGCTGACCGGATCGTACGCGACAACGGCGCCGGAACCTTGTATCCATACCCAATGGCCGAGCTTATGGCGCATGCGAAATTCCACGACATAGGGGCGGTCGGAGGCTATATGTTTGGCAACGAACTGTTTCACTCGTTGTCTGTCGTCCGGATGCAGGCGTTTGTCCCAGTCGCTGACATAGTTATCCAGCTCGTCATGGCTGAGGCCCAACATGTCCAGCCAACGTTGATTCACGGAATGTTCGCCGCTTAGATAATTCCAATCCCAGTAGCCTAGCTGGGCGCCGTCTATGACCAGGGCCAATTGTTCTTCAATTTGTTTTCGCGGCGTGATGTCGATATGGAACTGAATTAATTCGCTGTTGTTCTGCGTGGACAGACGGGTAAGCGAGATTTGCTGCCATGTTTGATTTGGAAAGGCAAAGTCGCTGGCCTGCATAGCCTTGCCGGCCATGATATGTTGGCATAAGGGGCACTCTGTTTCGGCATGGTGGCTCGGGTGAAACCAGGCGTGTATGGTTTGTCCGACTAATTCCGCCGGGGACTTGCCCACCGACAAAGCGGCTGCCTGGTTGGCATGGCGAATAATCCCCTGATTATCGACCACGATGGCGGATTGGGCGAGATGGTCGTAAAAGTCGCCGATGGGTGCCAGTCCGGAGGATAAATGTTGCCGATTTGACAGCAGTTCGCTAAAAATCAACAAGACAGCCAGTCCGGGCAGCAAAACTATCAGTATTTTGGTCAGCTCACTCGTGCCGTTTATGTTTTGATAGAGCACAACGGTAATTTCACCTATCAACAGTAAACACACTGCGACCAGCACGAACCGGCGTATCTGATTGGCAGTATTGGCAAGTTTATCTGTCATAGTTTGCTGATGTCGGGGATCTGGCCGGGAGGGACGGGAAAAATCTTAGACCGGGTATCGGTAAATGTGAATCCATGTCGCCGGAAAACTGTCCGGTGCTCAGCAAATTGGGATTTTATAGGCTGCTCCGGCCTGTTCTTTAACCAGCTTGGGAACCAGATAACCGGGTAGATGGCTTTGTATATCTTCGAGCAATTGCCGGGCGGCGATTTCGGATACTTCAAAATGACCGGTGCCGCTGGCGTGGTCCAGCAAATGCAGGTAGTAAGGCAAAATCCCCAGATCAAATAGCTTTTCGCTCAGTTCGCAGAGAGTGCGGCCGGCATCGTTAACTCCCTTTAGCAGAACGCTTTGGTTCAATAAAGTGATGCCGTGGCGGCGTAAATCGCCGCAAATAGCTCCAACGGCAGCACTCAGCTCATTCGCATGATTGGCGTGAAATACCATCACAACTTGTTGCGACAGGCTGGAGAAAGAGTTGAGCAGTGGTTGGGTGATACGCATTGGTAACACGATGGGCACTCGGCTATGAATGCGAATACGTTTGATATGTTCAATCTCACCTAACCGTGCCAACAGTTGGCCGAGTTTTTCGTCATTTAGCAGCAAGGGGTCGCCGCCACTGAGGATGACTTCGCTGATTTCCGGATGGCTAATGATGTAGCTAAGCGCTTGTTGAACTTTTTGCGTCGACAACTGCAACTCCGTATACGGGAAATTGCGTCGAAAACAGTACCGGCAGTGCACCGCGCAAGCGCCGGTGCTGATCAACAATACCCGGCCATGATACTTATGAATGATACCTGCTTCGGCGACCGCGCCGAGGTCGCCTACCGGATCATGGCTGTAGCCGGGATAGTCGATCAGTTCGTTCTGAGTCGGCAGCACTTGTCTCAGCAAGGGGTCATTTGGATCGCCGCGGCGCATGCAATCAGCAAAGCCGCGCGGCACACGGAGCGGAAAGGCTTTGAAATCCGGCAGCATTGCCACGCTGCCTGTTGAAATATTCAAATAGTCACAAAGGGCCTCGACGCTGGTAAATGCGTCGGCCAGCGCCTGTTGCCAGCCGGCGGTTTGGGTGTTCAATGCTGCTCCGGTTTCCGATTAAAAATCTTATCCATTATAATCGTCCGACTATTATTTGTTTCACGAGGAAAAAATGGCGACTTTTAGCACCAACGAGTTCAAGGGCGGTTTGAAAATCATGCTGGACAACGACCCTTGTTCGATTATCGAAAACGAGTTTGTTAAGCCGGGTAAGGGGCAGGCGTTCAATCGGGTCAGGATCAGAAATCTGAAAACCGGCCGCGTCATCGAACGTACCTTCAAATCCGGCGATACCGTCGAAGGTGCGGACGTCGTTGATAAAGAAATGCAGTATCTGTATAGCGATGGCGAATTCTGGCATTTCATGGTGCCGGATACATTTGAGCAGTATCAAGCCGATAAAAATGCGGTGTCCGATGCGATCAAATGGCTGAAAGAGCAAGACATCTGCACGATGACCTTGTGGAACGACTCACCACTGTCCGTAACACCTCCCAACTTCGTGGAATTGGCAATTACCGAAACCGATCCTGGTTTGAAAGGCGATACTTCTGGCGGTGGCGGCAAACCGGCTACGCTGGAATCCGGTGCCGTGGTGCGCGTACCCTTGTTTGTACAAATCGGCGAAGTCATTAAAGTCGATACTCGCACCGGCGAATACGTCTCTCGCGTCAAAGAGTGACGGTAAGCTGGCAGCCGAGCTGCCCACTCGAGCATTTGCGCACTCGCGCGCAAATGCTGGCGGCGACACGGCGTTTTTTCGAGGCACGGGATGTGCTGGAAGTCGAGACGCCGCTATTGTGCCCAGCCACCGGTACCGACCCGCAGCTGGATTTTTTCAGCAGTCAGTTTAACTTCCCCCCCACCCGACCCACTCTGTTTCTGCAAACCTCGCCTGAGTTCGCGATGAAACGGTTGTTGGCCGACGGCAGCGGCAGTATTTATCAGATCTGCAAGGCGTTTAGGAACGGCGAAGCCGGGCGCTATCACAATCCGGAATTCACGATTTTGGAATGGTATCGGGTCGGCTACGATTTGCGGCAATTGATGGCGGAAGTCGCCGAATTATTGTTGCAGTTGTTGCAACCTTTTCATGCCGCATTGCCAACCAAACAAATCAGCTACCAACAATTATTTTTGGACGCCACCGGCTTGGATCCCTTGGTATTTTGCAACAGCGATTATCAAGCTTATGCGGCTGCGAATGAGCTTCCGGAGGCTGTCGACCTATGCGGCGACGATCATGCCTTGTGGCTGGATTTTATTTTTAGCCATTGTGTCCAGCGGACGATGGATAAAGATACGATTTATTTGCTGCATAGCTATCCGGCGATACAGTCTTCGCTGGCGCGCCTGCATGTTGATGATTCAAGGGTCAGTGAGCGTTTTGAGGTATTCATCAATGGTGTGGAACTGGGTAATGGTTTTTATGAGCTTGCGGATCCGCAAGAGCAGGAGGCGCGTTTTGATAAGGAAATTGCTTATCGGCTAAGCCACGACTTGCCGGTAGTTAGCAAAGATGAAGCATTTTTGCAGGCATTGAAATTCGGTTTGCCGGATTGCAGCGGGGTAGCAATTGGTTTGGATCGGCTGCTGATGATTGCTCTGGGTAGCGAGTCTATCAGTGATGTGCTGGCTTTTCCGGTCCGCGTTTGAGGCTCAATGTTGAAAGGCTTGAAAAAACTCCCCCTTCGCCGAAGGGGGATGTAGTCGGTAGGTGTACCTAAAAACGATTAATCGATTTATTTAGTAGGGCCAGCTGAGCGAGCTTTTTTGCTGGTCCGGATGGTCTGCAGCATCTAGCGCTGTTTGTATGTCGTCTACGAAAAAGCGTCTAAGGCCGCGGCCAAGGCGATGGGCTAGCACCGGCAGAGCTTGATCTTTGTCTAGGTAGGCCACGGGTTCGCGACCCTTGCGGTAATGGTGTAGCGCTCTTCTGACTGCGCCGCACAGATAGCACTCCGTGCCCTCAGGAAGAGTAGAGTTCAAATCGCGAAGTAGATGTGGAGTTATTTTATTCATAGCATCCCCCTCCTCATTCGGAGTGTTGGGCGGTAATCCTTATGCCATGCGAAGATCCGCGACCGGGATCTGTTATTTAATAAAAATAACGTGATTAACTTATCAATTTGGCAAAAAAAGTCAACGACTATTTGGGGTGCTTTTTTGACGTATATCAATACCTTGGATGACTGCTTCCCAAGGTATCCGGTGGCAAGCTTAACAAGAACAAAGGGCGGACAAGGACAGTCCGCCCTCAGATTTACCTTAATCCTGTTTTTCGGTTTTGCCGGCAGGGGTACGCAGTCTGATACCCAATTCTTTCAATTGTTCTTCGCTGACCAATGCCGGCGCATTGAATAATGGGCAAGCGGCAGTCTGGGTTTTCGGGAACGCTATGACGTCGCGGATCGAGCTGGCGCCAGTCATTAACATCACCAGACGGTCCAAGCCAAAGGCGATGCCGCCGTGCGGTGGCGCGCCGTATTTCAATGCATCCAACAGGAAGCCGAATTTTTCGCGGGCTTCTTCGTGGCCGATACCCAGAATGTCGAATACGGTTTGTTGCATCGCAGTGCGGTTGATCCGGATCGAGCCGCCGCCGACTTCAGTGCCGTTCAAAACCAAATCGTAAGCGCGCGACAATGCGGTGCCGGGGTTGGCGACCAGTTCTTCTACCGAGCAGCTGGGTGCGGTAAACGGATGGTGAATCGCCGTGTAACGTTGGGCTTTTTCGTCCCAGGCGAACATCGGGAAGTCCACGACCCACAAGGGTTTCCAAGGTCCGGTCAACAGGTTGCGGTCCAAGCCCAATTTAACCCGCAAGGCGCCCATGGCTTCGTTGACGATGCCGGCTTTGTCGGCACCAAAGAAAATCAGGTCGCCGTTTTGAGCGCCCACTTTCGCCATGACTTTGGCCCAGACATCAGCCGGAGCGAATTTGACGATAGGCGACTGCAAGCCTTCGACGCCGGCCGCCAAGTCGTTGACTTTGATATAAGCCAAGCCTTTTGCGCCGTAAATGCCGACAAATTTGGTGAGTTCGTCGATCACGCTGCGGCTCAAGTCGCCGCCTTCCGGCAATTTCATGGCCACGACGCGGCCGTTTGGATCGTTGGCGGGGCCGGAGAAGACTTTGAAATCCACGCCTTTCATTTCCTCGGCAATGTCTACCAGTTCCAGCGGGATACGCAGATCCGGACGGTCCGAACCGTAACGATTCATGGCTTCGGCATAACTCATGACCGGGAATTGGTCGCCCAAATCCACGTCGATAATGTCCTTGAACAAGCGGCGGATCATTTCTTCCATCACCGCCATGATCTCTTGTTCATTCATGAACGAGGTTTCGATATCCAGCTGGGTAAATTCCGGCTGGCGATCAGCTCGCAAATCCTCGTCGCGGAAGCAACGCACGACTTGATAATAACGGTCCATGCCGGCAATCATCAGCAACTGTTTGTAGAGCTGCGGCGATTGCGGTAAAGCAAAGAACGAATTTTGGTGGGTACGGCTGGGTACGATGTAATCGCGCGCGCCTTCCGGCGTAGCCTTGGTCAGATACGGTGTTTCGATTTCGAAAAATTCGTGGTCGTCCAGATATTGACGCAGGTTGCGGGTCACATCGCGGCGTACTTTCATTTTTTGCTGCATCGCGGTGCGGCGCAAGTCGATGTAACGGAAACGCAGGCGGGTTTCTTCGTTGACTTCGATGTCGCTTTCCAGCGGGAATGGCGGAGTTTCCGCTTCGTTGAGTACCTCTATGTGCTTGCCTAATATTTCAATTTGGCCGGTGGACATATTGGGATTATGCGTGCCTTCAGGCCGGTCGCGGACGACGCCTTCGATACGCAGCACGTATTCGCTGCGGACGTGTTCGGCAATCGCAAAACTTTCGGCCATATCGGGATCGAACACCACTTGCACCAAGCCGGCGCGGTCTCTCAAGTCGATAAAAATAACGCCGCCGTGGTCACGGCGACGATGTACCCAGCCGCACAGGGCAACGGTTTGACCTAGATGTTGGGTGTTCAATTCTCCACACTTGTGGCTACGCATAGTTGTTCTCGGGTTAATCAAAATACGGGGATAGGTAAAAATTAGGAAGTGCCAGTCGTTTCGGAAAACTGGCAGTTACCATGAGATTCCTAATGGTTATGGTTCGGGCAGCCGCTGCAACTGCTGGCTTTTTCCGGGGCTTTGCTTTCGCCGGCGACGTTTTTCTTGTTGCCGCTTTTAAAATCGGTTTCGTACCAGCCGCCGCCTTTCAAACGAAATCCCGCTGCGGAAATTTTCTTTTTTAATTCCGCTTCATTACAGGCCGGGCAAACGATTAAGGGCTCTGCACCCAGTTTTTGCAGGGCTTCGTGTTCATGTCCGCAAGCATTGCATTGGTATTCGTAAATAGGCATCTGCTTCTCCAGTTGAAAGTGTTTAAATCGGCTTACTAAGGGCGGGGTTTTAAATTTTCAAGGCCCTTAATGTTAGAATAACTAGCTATTTTAAATGAAAACGCCCGGAGATTATGGATAAATTGACCATTCGCCAACCTGATGATTGGCATTTGCACGTCAGAACCGGCAGTATTTTAAAAACCGTGATTGGGCATACTGCCAAGCAGTTCGGTCGCGCTATTATCATGCCGAATCTGAAACCCCCGGTCACCACGGTCGCCCAGGCTTTACTTTACAGGCAGGAGATTTTGGCTGCTTTGCCGCGAGAGTCCAAGTTTCAGCCTTTGATGACTTTGTATCTAACGGCAAGTACCTCTGTTGAGGAAATCAAAAAGGTGGCCGATGCCGAGCATGTTCGTGCCTTCAAGCTATATCCGGCCGGAGCAACCACCAATTCCGATGCCGGAGTCGCCGACATTGAAGCGGCTTATCCTTTATTTGCGGCGATGGAGCAATACGGCGTACCGCTGTTACTCCACGGCGAAGTGACGGATGCGGAATACGATATTTTTGACCGCGAAAAACTGTTTATCGATAACAAGCTAAGCAAGCTTACCCGGCAATTTCCGGCACTACGCATCGTTTTAGAGCATTTGACGACCCAGGAAGCTGTGCAATTTGTCGAAGCTGCATCCGAGAATATCGCCGCGACTATTACCCCGCAGCATTTGCTCTATAACCGCAATGCCATTTTGGCGGGCGGTATTCGTCCGCATTTCTATTGTTTGCCTATCTTAAAGCGCGAGCATCATCGCCAAGCCTTGATAAAAGCGGCTACCAGCGGTAATCCCAAATTTTTCCTTGGTACCGATAGTGCGCCGCATTTGACCGGCTTGAAAGAAAATAGCTGCGGTTGCGCCGGTTGTTACAGCGCGCATGCGGCATTGGAATTGTATGCCGAAGCTTTCGAACAGGTTGGCGCACTGGACAAGCTGGAAGGCTTCGCCAGTTTTTATGGTGCGGATTTTTACGGTTTGCCGCGCAACTGTGCGAGCGTTACGTTGGAAAAACAAGCCTGGATCGTGCCGGAAGCCTATGCCAATACCGATGACACTATTACCCCATTACGGGCTGGAGAGAGTTTGGCGTGGCGCTTAGTGGCCGCCTGATCCCTTGTGATGAGTGGGGCAATTCAACCCGCTTAACGGTTTGTTTCAACCGATCCTCTCGGCCTTTTGATGTCGGCTTGAGATGTCTCGGGCTTTGTCGGCTGTAATAGTGTTGGCATGAAATTGGCTTAAGCTTTTGTCATAACGCTGGCGTGATTCTGGTCGCTTGGATGTCCCATGCCTCGAATCGATATTTTCTCGAAAAATGACCATACCCGATAAACTGATTTACCGCTGGGGCATTGTGCCGCTTTGGCTGCTGTTGTCCGCAAGCGTTTATTTTCGCTCGACCATTCCCATCGATGAAACGCGCTATCTCAGTGTGGCTTGGGAGATGTGGCTGCGCGGCGACTTCCTGGTGCCGTATTTGAATGGCGAAACCTACAGCCATAAACCGCCTTTATTATTTTGGCTGATTCAAGCCGGGTGGTGGATATTCGGCGTTAATCAGTGGTGGCCGAGTTTGGTCGGGCCGTTGGCTGCATTGGCAAATCTATTGCTGACGCGGAAATTGGCGGAAAAGCTTTGGCCGGAGCAAGCAGCGGTAGCATTGGCGGCGCCGTGGGTCTTGATTGCAACCTTGCTGTGGACCTTATTCGCCACGTCTATCATGTTTGATATTCTGCTGACTAGCTGGGTGCTGTTGGGAATGCTCGGCTTGCTGGAGGTTGTGCAAGGCGATGAGCGCAAGGGTTGGGTACTGGTTGCGGCAGCAGTGGGGTTCGGTATTCTAAGTAAAGGGCCTGTGGTTTTTTTGCATCTAATCCCTACCGCAATTTTGGTTGCTGTCTGGGCTCCGCGTTCGATTGTGTTCAGTCGCTGGTTTGCTGGCTTGTTGATCGCGGCCTTGATTGGAGTCGCGATAGCCCTAGTCTGGGCGATTCCGGCTGCCATTGCCGGTGGCGAGCAATACGCCAACGCGATATTGTGGCATCAGACCGCTGATCGCGCAGTCAGCACCAAAATCCATACCCGTTCGCTGTTTTGGTATCTGCCTTTTTTACCGATGTTTTTGTTCCCCTGGTTGTTCTGGCCGCATTTCTGGGGCAGTTTGCGCGGCAGCCGATTTTTTAATGATAACGGTCTGCGCTTTTGTCTGGTTTGGCTGGTATCAACCTTTGTGGTGTTCTCGTTGTTGCCTAGCAAGCAGATTCATTATTTGATTCCGATGTTGCCTGCGTTTGCGTTGTTGGTAGCCAAGGTGGTGGTGCATACCCAAAAGCCGAGATTGGGTGGCGAGTGGTTGCTGCCGGTGCTGTTCGGCGCAATCGGGGTGTTTTTAGTTTATCTGCCCAAGGTACCGGGTTTGTCGAAATTGAACTGGGTCCAGACTGTGCAGCCGGCATGGGGTTTGAGTGTGTTGGCCATTGCCGTGATGTTGGCGCTATTGGTTTGGATTAAGCGCACGTTGTCGGTTGCGGCAATCTCGACAGCGCTGGTGGCGGCAATTTTTGTCGGATTTATATTTTTCTTTCGTTATGCCGGCCCGGCATACGACCTGCAACCCGCTGCGTTAAAAGTGAAAAGCTTTAACGATCAGCATATTCCTTATGTCTATGTTGGCAATTACCAAGGGCAATTCAATTTCTTGGGGCGATTAACCCAGTCACTGCCGGTTTTATCTGCTGAACGGCTTGCCGATTGGGCGGCACAGCATGCGGACGGTTATTTGATTTCCCTGGAAAAAAACCAGCCTAGCGACGCCGTATATCTACTGCCGCATCGGGAATATTGGCTGGTATTTCGGCGCGCGGGGCAGGCTGCTGATGTCAAGCCCCTATAACTCAAACCTGTACAAAATTCTTATCCGTGTATAAGCGTTTGATACAATTCACAACTTTTTCAACTTTTACCAAGATATGAAGATTTCCGTAGTAGTCCCCGTTCACAATGAAACGGACAATGTCGAATTGCTGATCGAGGAAATCCATCGTGCGCTGGGCGATGGGGAAACCTATGAAATGATTTTTGTGGACGACGGTAGTACCGATGACACCGGCCTAAAACTGCAAGGTGCAATGCAGCAATATCCGACTCTGCGCGTGCTGACGCATCAACGCAGTTGCGGACAAAGCCGTGCAGTGCACACCGGGGTGTCGGCGGCGCGTTACCCATGGATTGCCACCTTGGACGGCGACGGCCAGAACGATCCGGCCGATATACCCCATCTGGTCGCGGCCTGGCGCGAGCAAAACGACAGCCAATTGTGGATGCTGGCCGGCTTTCGGCATAAGCGCAACGATACCGGTTGGCGCAAGTTTTCCTCTAAATTTGCCAATGCGGTGCGGCAGTCAATTTTGCATGACGCCACGCCGGATACCGGTTGCGGCTTGAAGTTATTTCTGCGCGATAAGTTTTTGGCCTTGCCTTATTTTGATCATATTCACCGTTTCTTGCCGGCGTTAATCCGGATGGCGGGCGGGAATGTCATTTCCGTAAAAGTAAATCATAGGCCGAGAAATTTTGGCACATCGAAGTACGGAACCTTGGATCGGGCGCTGGTTGGCATCGTCGACTTGCTGGGCGTGGTCTGGTTGAAAAAACGCCATAGCCTGCCGATTGTCAGCGAGATTCAGCGTGGTTAATCGCTGGATTCAACCCATTTGTTCCGCTGTATTTTAGGAGTCGTTAACATGGAAAATGGAATCGTTTATTTTTTTACGCATTTGGCGGATAAATGGCAGCACCACTTATCCATCATGGATTCGAATGACATCATTTGGCTCAGCATCGGTTTGGTGGGCCAGACCTTGTTCATGATGCGTTTTATCGTGCAATGGATACACAGCGAGCGGCACCAGAAGAGCATGATCCCGGTGAGTTTTTGGTATTTCAGTTTGTCGGGCGGGGTCATCGTGTTGGCTTACGGTATTCACCGAGTGGATCCCGTGATAATTCTGGGTCAATTGCCCGGTACTTTTGTGTATGCCAGAAACCTAATATTAATTCGCCGCGAACATCGCGATGCGTTGGCGGAGATGACCGAGCAAGATCTGGGGACCTAATCGATTTGACTAGGGGCTGTTGCCATTTTGAAACGATAGCCTTGAAATCGAACGGCTCTGCCTCATTGATTGATTTTTCAATCAGAAGACAAGTGAGCTATGCCGCGACAAATGTTTACGGATGCATACTG
>NZ_JAXARY010000029.1:0-62320 GCF_033949435.1 Methylomonas defluvii
GGAGCAAATCGCGATTGGCATTCAATCGGGAGAGATTGAGGTGCCTCGCTAGTTTTTGTCCCCTCGTTCAATTAGCTTAACCTAATATGTCGTCAAATTGTAGCTTCGCTCCCACTGGGCCGGATCGCCGGCCAAATCCAATCCGATCCCGGCGCTTGGCGAAAATACGGCGAGCGCGACGAAACGCGGCGCGAACATTTCCAGGAACTGCGCGGCTATCTTGGCTTATCGACCTTCGGTTTGTCCGATTTTCGGTTTCTGGTGAAAACGCTGGCCGATCTCGCCATGCAAACCGATAAGGGTGTGGTGTTAGCGGCCTATGCCTTGGAAGCGCTTCGCCAACGCAAGGTTATTCTACCGACGATTAATGTGGTCGAGCGAGCCTGTGCCGAAGCCATCACTCGCGCGAATCGCAGCCTCTACCGGACATTGGCCCAGCCGCTCACGGCGTTGCATCGACAACGGCTCGACGAACTGCTGAAAATCAAGCCGGATTCCAACACGACTTGGTTGATTTGGCTACGCCAGTCGCCTTTGAAGCCCAATTCCCGTTATATGCTGGAGCACATCGAGCGACTGAAAACCATTCAGGCCATTGCCTTGCCGGATGGCATTGGTCGGCACATTCACCAGAACCGGCTATTAAAAATCGCGCGTGAAGGTGGGCAAATGACGCCGCAGGACCTCGGCAAGTTTGAAAGCGAGCGCCGATACGCCACGCTCGTGGCTGTATCCTTGGAAAGCACGGCGACCATTGTCGACGAAATTATTGATTTGCACGACCGTATCCTGTTGAAGTTATTCAGTGCAGCCAAGCACAAGCATCAACATCAGTTCCAACAACAGGGCAAGGCGATCAACGACAAGGTACGATTACTTTCAAAAATCGGTCATGCCTTGTTGGACGCCAAGCAATCGGAGAGCGATCCTTACGTCGCAATCGAGTCCGTTATTTCCTGGGACGACTTCCAGCAAACCATCATCGAAGCGGATCAACTGGCCAAACCCGCCGCATTCGATCACTTACACTTGCTTGCTGAGCAATTCAGCACCCTCCGCCGCTATACGCCGGATTTTCTGGACGTGCTGACATTACGAGCGGCACCAGCGGCGCAAAATGTGTTGGATGCCATTGCGGTAATTCGCATTATGAACAGTACCGGCACACGCAAAGTGCCGATTGATGCGCCGACGGCTTTTATCAAACCGCGCTGGAAGTCGCTGGTACATGCCGAGCCAGGGCTTGACCGTCGCTTCTATGAAATCTGTGCGCTCACTGAACTGAAAAACGCACTCCGTTCCGGCGACATCTGGGTACAGGGTTCCAGGCAATTTCGCGACTTCGATGAATACCTGTTGCCTTCTGAGAAATTTCGGGCGCTCAAACAGGCAAAGGCATTGCCGGTTGCCGTTAATCCGGATTGCGAACAATATCTACATGATCGGTTGCAGTTGCTCGAACAACAACTGAGCACGGTAAACCGTTTAGCATTGGCCAATGAACTGCCCGATGCCATCATCACCGATTCCGGCCTGAAGATCACCCCATTGGATGCCGTTGTCCCTGAAGCCGCGCAACAATTGATCAACCACGCAGGCATGTTGCTGCCCCGCATCAAGATCACCGAATTATTGATGGATGTGGACGACTGGACCGGCTTTAGCCGGCATTTTGTGCATTTGAAGGATGGAGAACCGACTAAAGACCGGGCTTTGTTGCTATCGGCCATCTTGGCCGACGCCATTAATCTGGGGCTCACTAAAATGGCCGAGTCTTGCCCCGGCACGACCTACGCCAAACTGTCATGGCTGCAAGCCTGGCATATCCGGGATGAAACCTATTCTGCCGGATTAGCCGAGTTAGTGAATGCCCAGTTCAATCATGCGTTTGCCGAAAACTGGGGCGATGGCTCGACCTCGTCTTCTGACGGCCAGCGTTTTCGGGCGGGCGGCAAGGGCGAAAGTTCGGGGCATGTCAATCCGAAGTATGGCAGCGAACCGGGCCGATTGTTCTATACCCACATTTCCGACCAGTACGCCCCTTTTCACACCAAAGTCGTGAATGTCGGTATCCGCGATTCGACCTATGTGCTTGATGGCTTGCTGTATCACGAATCGGATTTGCGTATCGAAGAGCATTACACCGATACCGCTGGCTTTACCGATCATGTCTTCGCGCTCATGCATTTGCTGGGATTTCGCTTTGCACCCCGCATCCGCGATTTGAAGGATACCAAGCTGTATGTGCCGAAAAACGGCCAAGACTACCCGGCGTTGCAGAGCATGATCGGCGGTAACCTGAACATCAACAGCATCCAGGCGCATTGGGACGACATACTACGGCTTGCGGCGTCGATCAAACAAGGCACTGTCACCGCGTCGTTGATGCTGCGGAAACTCGGCAGTTACCCACGGCAGAATGGACTGGCTGTGGCTTTGCGCGAACTGGGCCGTATCGAGCGCACCTTGTTCATTCTGGATTGGTTGCAAAACGTAGAACTGCGCCGGCGTGTCCACGCGGGACTGAATAAGGGCGAGGCCAGGAACGCCTTAGCCAGAGCGGTATTCTTTAATCGCTTGGGCGAAATCCGCGACCGCAGCTTCGAGCAACAGCGTTATCGTGCCAGCGGCCTCAACTTGGTAACGGCGGCCATCGTGTTATGGAACACGGTCTATCTGGAAAGGGCTGTCGAAAAACTGCGGGAACTAGACAAGCCCATTGATGATTCGTTGCTGCAATACCTGTCGCCGTTGGGTTGGGAGCACATCAATCTGACAGGCGATTACATTTGGCGGCAGAACCGAAAGATTGAAGACGGGCAATTCAGACCGCTGCGAACTACTGAAAAGTCTTAGCGTACTATTTTTTACGAATTCTGCGGCTATCCCATCTTAGTCATTTTCAACCTCTTTCGCCCGTGTTAAAGCGATTTCTATCTCTCGGCGTGGTGTTTTTTCAGTTTTCTTGATAAAAACCCGCACGATCACCACCCGTTTTTTTCTGGCCGTCACATACAGTGCCCGTGAAATCCCGTCCTTGCCTTTCAGCCGCATCTCCCATAACGGGCCTTCAAGATGCTTGATGTGCGGTTCGCGGACATTTTCAAGGCCAACGGTTGCGATCAGTTCCGCGATACGGACTAACCGTGCGCGCATATCAACAGGGAGAGCCTCAATTTCTTCGTCCACGGTTGCATTGAGGGTTGGCTATTTTTGCCCATCCCCTCGAAAAGGTAAAAATTAGCAATAACTAATGGATTAGGCTGATGGATGTAGTGACTAACATTGGAAATGACAGATCGCTTATCAACTCACCCAATGGTAAGAGTTTATTTTTACTATGACGTCTGAAACCAGTCCAATTTTTGATGGAGCGTAACTACCGAACCAACAATAATCAGTGTCGGAGGCTCCATATCGGCCTGTTCCACACGGTCTGGCATATCGGCTAGTGTTCCTGTTAATACCCGTTGGTTTCTGGTTGTTCCTGACTGAATGACAGCAATGGGGTGATTGGCCGGGCAACCGTGTTCCATCAGTGATCGGCAGATAGTGGCCAATCCTGCCAGTCCCATAAAAATCACAACCGTTTGATTAGGACGAGATAAATGCTGCCAATCGAGATTAATACTGCCGTCTTTTAAGTGCCCGGTGACAAATGTGCAGGATTGCGCATGATCTCGATGGGTTAAGGGAATGCCCGCATAGCTGGCACAGCCTGCCGCCGCCGTAATGCCGGGCACGACCTGATAGCTGATCCCGTGTGGCATAATAGACTCAATTTCTTCACCCCCTCGACCAAAGACAAAAGGATCGCCACCCTTTAATCGGGCGACCCGTTTGCCGGCCAGGGCTAAATCAGTTAACAATCGATTAATCGACTCCTGCGGCAGGCTATGATTATCTCGCTGCTTACCGACATAGATTTTTTCGGCGTCCCGCCTAGCCATATCAAGAATTTCGTTGGAAACCAGTCGATCATAAACGACAACATCAGCCTGCTGCAGCAACCGCAACGCTTTAAACGTTAATAAATCAGGGTCGCCAGGGCCGGCACCTATTAAATACACTTCACCCTGACTTACAGCAGGATCGGCCTGTTGCAGTTGCGATAGCAGCAGTTGTTCCGCTTCGTCCTGCTTGCCTACAAAAACTAATTCGGCGACCGATCCTTGTAAAATTTTTTCCCAGAAAATTCTCCGCTGACTCGGTTGTGGAATGCGTTGTTTGACCAATAACTTGAATTTTTCTGCCAATTGAACCAACAGGCCAAACGACGCTGGGATGGCACTTTCTATCCTGGCCCGTAATAACCGCGTCAATACGGGAGATACACCACTCGAAGAAATGGCAACAAGCAAAGGGGAGCGATCAATAATGGCCGGGAATATAAAAGAACACAACGCCGGATCATCCACCACATTAACCGGGATTCTTCGCTGATGCGCCACGTTGGAGACCTCGATGTTAGTGGTTCTGCAATTGGTAGCGGAGACCACAAGTCCCATACCGTCGACATCCTCATGCGAAAATGCTTTTTGGCGGATAACGATCGGGTTTGAATGCTGCATAGCGGCTACCGTGTTACCAATTTCTGTAGCAACCACGACGATGTTGCCTCCAGCGCGGATCAGTAATTCAATTTTTCGCGCCGCGATTTCGCCAGCGCCTACCACCAGGCACGTTTGGCCTTTAACTTTCAAGAAAAGCGGGAAATAATCCATGACGACTGGGTGTTACTGCTATGGAACCGGGCAAGCGCTTCGATGATAAATCAAATCCTCGACCGGCTTGCCGTCCAGCAAATGCTCATTGATGATACGCTGTAAATTGGCTTCATTGACGTTGTAATACCAGACGCCATCGGGTTGTACGCACATAATGGGGCCGGATTTGCAGGTGGCGAAACAGTGGGTGCGGGTACGTTTGACCCTGAGTTCGCCTTTGTCGATGCCCGCCGCTTTAAACTTCTCGCCCAGGGTTTCGAATAAGGCTTGGGCTTCACCATTTTCGGTGCAGCGTGGGCCGGTACAAACCAGCAGGTGGCGTTTGTATTCACCCATTTTTGGTTTTTCTGGCATATCAGTCATGGTGACAGGACTCCTCAGGCGTTGAGACGCCAAATTGTGTGCGGTCGTCGCGGTAATGCTGCAGAGCTGCGCTGTCGAAACCTGTTTCCCCGGCAACCAACCATAAATTGAACAAGGCCTCACCTTGGCTGTCCAGCACCTGAATGCCATGGGCTTGGTCCTGTCGGCTGACAAACCAGATCTGCTGCGCCTTACGCCAGTCGATGTGTAAATGAAAGCTGTCGTTGACGATACTCAGCCAGCCGTTTTTTTCCTGCAAATCGGCGGCGTTGATCAACAATTCCGCCACCGCTCCGCCTTCGCTACGAACCACGGCACGTAATTTACCCCACTCCTGGAGTGCGGTGAGTAAACGTTCATGACTGTCCGGCGCTGCCCGTTGCGCACAGAAAATGCCGGCCTGATCGTCCAATGTGGCATGGCCGACCGCATCGAGAACTTCCGACAACGGTTGCCCAAAATATTCCGCCGCCTGTTGTAATGTCACCTTGGGCGTGTCGCGCAGATATTGCCGAACACAACTTTTCCAGCCCTCCAGGCCCATGCTCAACGAGCGCCCCGCCTGTTCGCCTGCCCGGGTTTCGCCGGTCATGGCATTGTATTTATTGGCATAGCCGCGTGGCGTCACCATCAAACCTTCCCGAACAAAGGTGCTGCTGTTGCCGACCAAGACCGTGGTCAACATGCCGATGTCGCAATCGGCCATCTCCGCCAAACGCACCAACTGGATGTGTTGCCGGGCGCGGTAGCCCGATTTGACGATGGCCACCGGCGTATCCGGGCTACGATGGTGCAGTAAGATCGTTTGTGCTTCGACGATATGCTGGGTGCGTCGGCCGCTTTTCGGGTTATAGAGCGCCACCACGAAATCGCCACGCGCAGCGCTTTCCAGGCGGCGGGCAATCACCGGCCACGGCGTCAATAAATCGGATAGGGAGATCGAGCAGAAATCATGGGTCAGCGGCGCGCCGACCAGGGAGGCGCAACTGGACAACGCGGTGCTACCGGGCACCACTTCCACCTCAATCGGATCGTCCGGCGTCCAGCCGCTGTCCAGCAGCAGCTCGTAAGTTGGCCCCGCCATGCCGTAAACACCGATGTCGCCGGACGACACCATGGCGACGATTTTGCCTTGCTTGGCGTGTTCGTAGGCTTCGATGCTGCGATCCAGCTCTTCGGTCATGCCTTTTTTGATGACCTCCTTACCATCGAGCAAGTCTTGCACCAGCTTGATGTAGGTGCTGTAACCAATTACCACGTCTGCTTCCGCAATCGCTTGTCGTGCGCGAGCCGTCATGTGCTCGTGATTGCCGGGGCCGATACCGACCAGTAAAATTTTTCCCGCTTTCGTCATTGAATTCTCGCAATTGAAACGGTGGCGTTCTTGCCATCCGCGCCACAATATTTATGTTTTTCGACCAGCAACTGTGCCCAACCAACATTGGCGGCCTTCAACGCCGCCGCTTCCGCCACGGCTGGCGTGCCCATATATTTCATGACCACCTTGGAAGGATTCGGCACAGCGATGGCGGCCAGTTCCTCGGCGGAATAAAACATCAGCGGCCAGCTGTACGCAGCCGCCAGTTCTAATAAGGCCGCCTCGTCGTTTTTTTTGTCGATACTGGCCAGACCAACGACCGCCGATTTATCCAGCCCGCAATGCCACAAGGCCTGAGCCAACGCCTGCCGCAAGGTTTCCAGGCTGGCGTTGCGGTCGCAGCCCATGCCGACCATTACTTTCATTGCTCGAGCGGCGGCCTATACACCACCAATCTTTCCGCAAGCTGTTCCCAGATAGCCGGCGCTATTTCCCGCTGGGTCACCCATAAAATCGAGTGGTATTTCGCGGTATCCACGTCCTCGAAGCGCTGGAACAAATGAATATTGGTCGGTAACGGTGTGGGCCGCGTCCACCAGTTGGCACTGCCGGCTTCCTGCACGAAGGCAACTGGCTGCTGATTGACCACGTCCGCCGACACGCGGGTGATGTTGATCTTGGGAGCTTCCACTTGCCAGCCCAGCTCGCGTCCCAAAATATCCACCGGTATGGTTTTGCCGACATCCGAGGCCGTAGTCAGTACCGGCGTGGACTTCAACAAGACGGCGACTTTTTCCGCATAGGCATTGGCGCCGCCGACGTGACCGGACAATACCGGGATTACGAATTCGGCGGCATCGTCGATTACCAGCACGCCGGGGTCTTCGTCCTTGGATTTGAGATGCGGCGCAATCAAGCGCACCACCGCGCCCAGCGACACCAGAAAGATGATCTGGTCGTAAGCCGAGAACAGATCGCCGATTTGCGCGCTCAAGGCGCCTTGATACACCCGCCGCGGATTGGCAAATTCAGCCAAATGTTCGGCTTGCTTCTCCGATACCACCACCTCGGCTTCCGGGATTTGTGGCGCCAGGCGGCTGGCAATTGCGGCCCCGTGTTTGGTAATCGCCACGATGGCGACACGCACATCATTCATGGATTTCATCCTGCTTTTTACGGCAACCGCGCTGCATTTCGCCGCGCTGGCGGCCTGGGTTTTTGATAATCAGTAAAGACAGGTAATTGACCTTTTGCCCATATAGGCTGGCGAGGTCATGCACCATGCGCTCTTCCGGGGCACCGGCTTTCTCGACGAACCAACCGTGGGCCAGTAAATCGCGGCGGCGCAACAGATCGATAATGTCATCCAACAATGGTTTGACCTTGAGTAATACCAAGGTATCGAAGTCGTTCAACATCCGTTCTATCTGCGCGATGCCGTAACCGGCCGGCACAATGGCGATAGTATCGTCGACATCGGCCAAGGCTTCGCCCGCGCACGCGGCCGCCGCATGAAACGATGATACGCCGGGCACCACCTCGACCGTGACATCGGCTTGCAAAGCGCGAACGCTACGTTGTAAGTGGCCAAAGGTGGAATACGTTGACGCGTCGCCTTCCACCAAAAACAACACATCCTCACCGCCTTGCAGTAGGGCCAGCACGGTCTGTGCGGCTTCCAACCAATAGCGAGCCAGAATATCCGCATCGTGAGTCATTGGAAAATGCAGCGCAGTATGGGCTTGGGGACATTCAAGACCGGCGCGCAAGGCAATGTCCAAGGCATAACTGTCGCTATTTTTCTTGCGCACCGGATAGGTCCAATGACCGGCGCTGGAGAGTAATTCCCAAGCGCGACGAGTGATCAGGCCGGGGTCGCCGGGGCCGAGTGAGATGCCGTAGAGGGTGCCGAGTTTAGTGTTCATCGTGACCGCTTGATATGGGCTGTAAAGAATGGGTGGCCGACACGATCCACACCGGATTCTCGGCCTGCATGCGATGCATGGCCAGAATCGGGCTGCTGCGCGAGGCCTGAATTTGGCAGACGTCCCAGTCTGCGCCGAGTTGTTTCAGGGTTTCGACGGCGGTGGACAGGTTTTCCAGCGTGACGAAGTTCATTACCAGCCAACCCGCCGGGCGCAAACGCCCTAAACACAAGGCGATCAGTTCCACCAGTTCGCCGCCGGAACCGCCGATAAATACCGCGTCCGGGTCGGGCCAGGTATCGAGAAACTGCGGGGCTTTGCCGTGCATGAAGCTGTAGTTGCTGATACCCCAGGCGGCCTGATTCTGTTCGACATTAGCAATGTCATCGGTGTTTTTTTCGATGGCAAAGACATGACCCTCCGAACACAGCCGCGCAGCCTCTAGCCCGACCGAGCCGGAACCCGCGCCGATGTCCCAGACAATGCTTCGACGCGTCAATTGCATCCTCGCCAAAGATACCGCACGCACTTCGCGTTTGGTGATCAGGCCTTTTTCCGGTTTGCGCTGGCTGAAACTGTCGTCAGGCAGGCCGAATAATACTGGAAACGGCTGTGGCGTAGTGCGTTTCAGGATGACAACATTGGGATCGGGATAGTCGCTTTTCGCCGCCTCGGCGCAACTCAACCAGCCACTGACCTGCTGTTCCGGTTGAGTCAGCAATGCGGCAATAGCCACCTGAAACCTATCGGCCATACCTTCAATTTGCAGCATCCGGGCAATACGGGCCGGCGTGTTGTCCGGGCTGGTCAATATCGCCAACAAGTCATGTTGGCGACAGCGCTGAGCCAATTCGTACAAGCCATGCTCGGGCGTGGCCCCGCAACGCCATTCGCCGGCATCCTTGCTGTGCACCGAAACGATGTCGGCGGTTTGCCAAGACAATTTCAACTCGGCAAAAGCTAATTGTAGGGTGCTTAGATTGGGCAAGATGCGCAAACGGTTTGGCTCCAGTTTGCCTGCCAGAAAACCGGCGATGCCGTGACACAAGGGATCGCCGGTCGCCAGTACTGCTACTGCTTCATTTTGTGCCAATGCGGCATTGATCCAATCCGGCACTTGTTTGAGTTGCCCGGTTAAGTCGTAGTGTCTGGCCTGGGTAATGTCTTTAGCCAGCGTTGCCAGCAGACGGCTACCGGCGATGACATGTTTGGCTTCGCGTAATACCTGCAAGGCCTCCTGGCTCAGGCTGGCGACACCGTTATCGAGTACGCCGATAAAACTGCACATCGCTTGCATGATCAATTCCTTCCGGCTTCGGCCAGTTTGTTGCCGTCAAAGTCACACACCAGCACACTGATGTGAAAACGGCCGGGATACCGGTTTTCCAGCGTGGCGATTACCCGCCTAGCCAGTTCGACATGAAAGGCGTGTTCCAGCCCCAGTTCCGCCATGCATTCCGAAGCGTAACGGGCGGTTTCCTGCCCGGCGATAGCGTCGCATACATCGTTCGGCGCGCCAATGCTGCGGGCGATGTCGGCCACCAGTTCCACATCGACCGGTGCGCGACCGGCATGGGTAATGGTTTCGCCTTGCGCCATTTTGGTCAGCTTGCCGACCATGCCGCCGATGATGATGTTTTGAATGCCGCAACGCTCGGCGGCATCCAGTGCCGGAGTCAGGAAATCGCCCATTTGCACGAAACAGCTTTCATCCAGCTCGGGCAACTCGCGCATCACGAATTTCTCGGTGCGGCCACCGGTGGTCAGTACCACGCTGGCTTGACCTTGATTAGCCGCCACTTCCACGCCTTGCACCACGCTAGCCCGAAATGCCGCCGTGGAATACGGATGGACGATGCCCGTGGTACCCAAAATCGAAATACCGCCGATTATGCCCAAGCGGTAATTCAGGGTTTTTTTCGCCATCTCTTCGCCGCCCGGCACGGAGATGGTCACCTGTAAGCCTCTGGTTTTTAGGGCTTCACCGGCGATCAAGCGGATGTTATCTTCGATATTTTTGCGCGGAACCGGATTGATAGCCGGGCCGCCAATGGCAAGTCCTAAACCAGGACGGGTGATCTGGCCGATGCCTGCGCCGCCTTGCAAGATAATGGTATCGGGTTGTTCAATCCAAACTACATCCGCGGTCAGCCAGGCGTGGTTAGTGCAATCCGGATCGTCGCCCGCGTCTTTTTCGATCACAGCATGCGCACAATCGTTGTCTATCCAGCCTTCTTTGACGTTGAACGCCACCACTTGGCCGTTGGGCAGCTCACAGTCTATGGTTTCCGGCACACACCCTTCCAGCAAACCTTGTACGGCCGCCCGCGCCGCCGCCGCCGAACAGGCGCCGGTGGTGTAACCCTTGCGGGTGCCCTTGGGTTTGCGTTCCGGCATCGCCATGCGGTCAGCCGTTTTTCTGCCGGTTTTCCGCCAGACTTAGCAAGGCATGAATCGCCGCGACCACCAGTGTCGAACCACCTTTGCGGCCACGGGTGATGATCCAGGGCACATCGTGTAATTCGGCGAGTAAATCCTTGGATTCCGCTGCCGAGACAAAGCCGACCGGCATGCCGACGATGAGCGCCGGTTTGATGCCTTCTTCGCGGATCATCCGCAACACTTCCAGCAAGGCGGTCGGTGCATTGCCGACCGCGATGATGCCGCCATCGAGCAAACCTAAGTTGTGCGCTTTGCGCATAGCTTGCACCGCGCGAGTGCTATTGACTCGTTTGGCCGCGTCGATGACATCGTCATCGGCGATGAACTGGCGGGTACTAATACCGAAGTGGGCCAGACGCGGCTGCGACAGACCGACGCAAATCATTTCCACGTCGGCGACAATCGGCGCACCATTTAGAATGGCTTGTATGCCGCCTTCAACCGCATGCGCGGAAAACTCGGTCAGGCCGTTGAATTCAAAATCGGCGGTGGCGTGGATCATGCGTCGTACCACTTGCCATTGGCCATCTGAATAATAGTGCTCGCCCACTTCGCGGTCGACGATGGCAAAGGAGTCATGCTCGATCTGCTGTCCAGCTTGAGTAAGTTGTTCAGTCTGTGTATTTTGACTCATGGCGTAATCAATGATGGTGGTGATGTTCGGCCTGTTCGCGATACTGACAACCGTCGCATTCCAGCATGTTTGGTGCGGTCGGGTCGCAGGCTTCGCTCACCCGTTGATCGAGCAATTTAAAAATCGCCGGATCGAAACCGAAATAACTGCCGGCAGCGAAGGCAACCTGAGGGTATTGCCATTGCAAGCGCTCGACTTGTTGGCCGATGCGCTCGATCAGCAGACCGGTGAACAGGTAGTAAGGCAAAATCGCAATCTGCGTCATGCCCAGCCGCACTTGGCGTTGCACGGCGGTTTCCAGACGGGGATGGGTAATGCCGGTAAAGGCGATGTCGATCAATTCATGCTCGGTGACTTCGAACAGCCAACGCGCCAGTTTGGCCAGTTCGCCGTTGGCGACTTTGTCGGAGGAACCACGGCCTAATATGATCACGCCGGTGGTTTTTGGGTCCGGCATGGCCAGGGATTTGAGTGCGCCTTTCAGTTGTTTTTGCAGAATGGCCAGCAAGGTTTCGTTGCTGCCCAGATGCGGTGCGTAGATGAATTCGACGCCTGGGAATTTCGCGCGGGCTGCTTCGATATGCTCGGGAATCTCCATCTTCACATGGCCAGCGGCGCTGATGATCAATGGCACCACAATCACCCGCTCGGAGTCCTGCGCGGCGCGGCTCAAACCCTCCGGCAACAGTACATCGGCCAGTTCGATATAGCACAACTCTATGCGCCAGTCGGGGTGTTGGGCTTGCCATTGTTGCTGAAATTGCTGAATTTCATCGTTACCGGCCTGATTACGTGAACCGTGGCCAACCAGAAGGACGGTGGTTGTCATGCTTATTCCTGAGAAGTTGGCCGCTCGGCACGGCGGAAGCGATGGGTAAAACCGGCATCGTAGAGTTTGGATTTTTTTAACGTAGGCCACTGCCGCGCGCCCAGAGTGGGGCTGACCACAATCATGGCCTGGCTGTTGATTTTGGCGGCCCGGCAGCGTTCGCGGATATCGGCCAGTGTGCCGCGAATGATTTGCTGCTCGTCCGGCCAACTGGCTTTGTGCACCACCAATACCGGGGCATCATCCGCCCAACCAGCGGCTTTCAATTCGCGCTCGATGGTGGGCAGCAAGGTAATCGATAAAAACAGGCACAGCGTGGTGTGATGGCTGGCCAGTTCCTGCAAGGATTCGCCGTCCGGCATCGGCGTGCGGCCTTCGACCCGGGTCAGAATCACGGTTTGCGTCACTTCGGGCAAGGTCAGGCTTTCCACAGCGCAGGCCATCGCGGCAAATGCGGAGGACACGCCTGGCACCACTTCGACGGCAATCTGGGCTGCATCCAGCCGTTGCACCATTTCGATCAAGGCGCCGTACAAACCCGGATCGCCGGTTTGCAGGCGAATCACGGTTTTGCCCGGCCCGGCTTGTTCGATCAGCCAGTCGGTAATCTGCTCCAGGGTCATGTCTTTGGAGTCTTTGATCACGCAAGTGCTGGGCGCCCATTGGGTCGCGGCGGCCTGTACCAACGAGCCGGCGAATAAAATGGCATCTGCCTTGGCGATCAAGTCTCGGCCTTTGACGGTGATCAAATCCGGGTCGCCGGGGCCGGCGCCGACGAACCAGACTTTCGCCGGATCAGGCTGCGTGTTCATAGAAAAAACCCAGCCGCAACCTGCGGATTGAACGGAAAATAAAAAGGTGCAGATAAGATGCCTGCAACGAACCGACCCGGAAAAAGTTTTCGCTATGGCTACGCTGGCGTTGCGGGTTGGACATCGTGAATGGCTGCATAGTCGTTGTCAGTTGCGAATGATGAAAGCTGTGACCGCGAATTTCGCCTTGTTCCAGCTGCAAGCTGTGCATGCCCAGATTCACCAGCCGTTTCTGCATCTGCGCGCTGCCGGGTAACAGGCCGGCCATATTGGCGCAATGGCCATCATGGTCGGTCAATCGCTCCAGCAAATATAAAAAACCGCCGCATTCGGCGTAAATCGGCTTGCCGGCTTGATGATGCGCCTGCAAGACTTGTTTCATGGCAACATTGTCCGCCAATGTTTGCAGGTGCAGTTCCGGGTAGCCGCCGGGCAAATAGATGCTGTCGGCCTCCGGCAATGCGCTATCGGTCAGCGGCGAGAAAAACGCCAGCTCGGCACCCATCGCAAGCAAACAATCCAGATTGGCCTGATAAATAAAGGAAAACGCGGCATCGCGAGCCACGGCGATACGTTTACCGGCCAGTAAACGTGGCGGCGGTGAGGCCGTGATCGGCGCGAAGGCAACAGGTTCCGGCAATCGGCACAGCGCCAGGCTATTGAGCAAATCGGCAGCGCGCGCCAGGCGCAGATCGAGGTCGCCGATTTCGTCGGCCTGCAACAAGCCCAAGTGCCGGGACGGCAAGCCTACGCCATCGTCTTTCGCCATTGCCGCCAGCAAAGGCAGGTTTTCCGGCAAGGCCTCTAACAGCAATTTGGCATGGCCAGGGCTGCCCACTTTGTTGGCAATGACACCGGCAAACGGCAAATCAGCCCGGTAGTGGGCCAAACCATAAGCCACGGCGGCAAAGGTTTGCGCCATGCCGCCGGCATCGATGACCGCCGCCACCGGCACGTCGAGTGTTTGCGCCAAATCGGCGCTGCTGCTGTCACCGTCGAACAAGCCCATCACGCCTTCGATCAGAATGACGTCGGCATCGGCTGCCGCTTGATACAGCAGCTCGCAGCAATGCGCTTCGCCCATCATCCATAAATCCAGCTGATAAACGGGGTGTCCGCAAGCAAAGCTCAGGATTTGCGGATCGATAAAATCCGGCCCGGTCTTGAACACTCGCACCTTGCGGTTTTGTTGGCGATGGTAGTAGGTCAGGGCTGCGGTGATGGTGGTTTTGCCTTGGCCGGAGGCGGGGGCGCTAATCAACATTGCCGGGCAATGGTGCGTTGCCATGGTCTGCATCATGAAAATGTCACTTTGCGTAACGCCATGCCCGATAAAGCACCCAACGCCAGCCAGAAAACGGCGTTGTTGATGGCCGTACCAATGACGAATTGCTGTTGTAATGCTTCGGGAGCCAAGGCGTGGGCAACTTCCGGATGGGGCGCTCCGATGATATGCGGTAATACCAGCAAACCGACGCCACCGATTTGCAGCCAGCGCTGTCTGCTCAAAAACAGGCCAAACAAACCTCCTGCCGTCACCGCTGCGGTAAACAGCCACCAGGCCTGACGGCTATGCAACTCGGCGCTGTCGGTACCGGGCAGTTCTGGCGGCAGTCCCAATGACGGCGCGACAAAAAACACCCAGTAACCGGCCAAACCCCAGCCCAGCCCATACAGATAGCCGCGTTGATCGCGCCAGTACATGGCGGCACTGATCAACAAGGCAAAGCCGAAGCCGGTCAGGCTGTTGAACAGCCAGGTAAAGCCGTTACGCTGCCAGCCATAGCTCGGCTGCCAGTCATGCGCCTGTTCGGCCGATGGCGTTTCGAACTGTTCGGCGGCCAAAATCAACGGCAGGGTTTGATAATGTTGCAATACGCTGAGCAACAAGCCGCCCAATACGCCGGCCAGCAGCGAGACTGCGACCAGTTTGCGAAAATCCGCCATGTCAATGGCAAGGAAAGGCTGCGCTATGACGGCCGTCGTGGACGGCGTTGTGCAGTGTGTTATTGGCGTCCTGCAAGAAACCCAGACCCAAAACGACGCTCAGGCCCAATACAATGGCACTCAGGCCGGGCAGGAGTTTGGAGGAAACGATGGCAGTTGAGGCAGTGAGCGTTTTCATGGTTGGCTGTTCCGAATGAGGTGGACGGAAAAACAGCGGGAACGGCAAACCAAAAAAACCGATTTGACAGCTCGCCCTCCGCGACTGTTGCTAAAGTTTCAGGCCTGTCTCCGGGCTCGTGACGAATCACCTACCGTTGCGGGGGCAGCGTCGGCCTTGAACCGACTTCCAGTTTCACCCGCCAAAGCGGGAACCTAGACCTAGAGTAATTATACTCGATTAAGTTTGACCGAGCTAATTTGGATCAATCCACCGAAGCCCCCGAGAGAACAATTGGCACTCTAGAATTCGTGCATTTGTCAGCCCCAATTCAAATGCAATTTTACGTTTTACCAGAGCCATTCCGTTTCTCGGCCACGTAGGAGAAGAATTTTCGTCTCCCTACGCCGGTAATCTCACAAACCTCGGCGGCAGTTTTGTCCGAGTTTTCATAGAGGATTCTGGCATTCTCCAATTTTTCTGGGTCAGTTTTAGGTCTTCCACCCGTTTTGCCCCGCGCTTTAGCGGATGAACGTCCCGCTGCCGCCCGCTCTGCGCGAAGTTCCCGCTCCATTTGGTGAATAGCGCCCATCATCGACAAGAAACAACGGCCAGTCGCCGTGGTGGTATCGATATTTTCGCGCAATGACACTAAATTAATTTGCCGCTGTTCCAGCACCTTTGCCGTTGTCAGTAAATCCATCAAAGAGCGCGTCATGCGGCTTAATTCGCTGACAACCAAGGTATCGCCAGGGCGAGCATATTCTAAAAGCTGATCCCAGCCAGGTCGATCCATGTGCGAGCCGGTCATCTTGTCGGAAAATATTTTGCCGCACCCCGCTTTTTGCAGCGCATCAATTTGAGAATCCAGATTTTGGCCGATACTGCTGACTCGGGCATAGCCGATTCGATGAAGTGGCGTGGTGGTAGAGGTAGTATTGGTTTGCATAGTGCAAAAAGTTAACACATAGCACAGTTAAATGCATTATGATTTTGGCAAAGGTTTCTGCACTCAAAATTAAAGGAATTGAAATTGGAAAGGATCGGTGAACGTAGGGTGCAAAAAGTGTACTTTCTGCACTCGCCGAAAAGCGGCGCCGAATGAACGTCAATTCGCGCCGCCTGTCTATCCTGACGAAAAGTGAAATCGATGATCTATACGGGTTGCCTCGTTTCAGCGATCACGACCGCAGTCTCTTCTTCGATTTAAGCGTGATTGAACAGAAAGCTGTCGACGCCGTTTATGCCCGCTCATCGGCAGTCCACTTAATCCTTCAAATCGGGTATTTCAAGGCCAAGCAACAGTTTTTTGTTTACGGGCGGGAGGCCGTGCTCGACGACCTACACTATATTCTCCAGCGGTATTTCCCCGACCAGGCATTAGATAAGATCAAAACCCTTTCCAAGCCGACCCGGCTCGAACAGCAACAGATCATCCTCCAGTTATTCGACTATCGCCTATGCGACGGCGAGGCCAAGGCGGCACTGGAACAGAAAGCGCAGCGGGTCGCCATGCTGTCGACACAGCCGATTTACATCCTACGCGAAACCTTACAATACCTTACGAACCAACGCCTAATTGCTCCTGGCTACACTTATCTACAGGACATGGTGAGCCGAGTAGTGACAGGCGAACGTCGGCGGATTACGGACTTACTGAAAAAAGCCGTGACGCCGGATGTCGACAAGCAGCTCGAAGCCTTGCTTGAGTCCGAGGAAGGCATGTATCGCATCAGCCTACTCAAACACGAGCCTAAGGATTTCAGTTACCGCGAGTTACGCCAGGAGGTTGACCGCCGCAAATTTTTTCAGCCGCTGTATGAATTCGGGCAAAGCTTTCTGGGTACTGCCGGCCTGTCCAATGAGAGTATAAAATACTATGCCTCATTGGTTCCGTTCTACTCCGTCTACAAGCTGCGGCGCATGGCGGAACCCACAACACGCCTGTATTTGCTGTGTTTCGCCTTTCATCGCTTTCGGCAAATCAACGATAATTTGATCGAAGCCCTGATTTGTCTCATTGGCCAATACGAGAAACAAGCCAAACTTGCCGCCGACGAGGCCATGCAGCAAGCCATCAACGAGGCCGGCGCGAATCTCCAGGCGGCAGGCCAAGTTCTGGAATTGTTCATCGACGCTTCAATTCCTGATGAAACACCGTTTGCGGCCATCAAGGAAAAGGCTTTCGATCTGCTCAACATCGAGAGCTTTCCAGTCGTATCCGATTTTATGCGCAACATCGAATTCGATAAAACCGCTTTTGAATGGTCGTATTACGGTACGCTGCGGCACAAATTCAAGCTCAATTTACGGCATTTGTTCTGTAACCTCGATTTCGTTTGCCTGGTGTCGGATGAGCCCCTGCTGGAATCTATCCTTTTTCTACAGGAGTTGCTGCGCCAGGGCAAGACACCACGACAGATGAACCCGGCCAACTTCCCGACCGGAATCATTGCAAAGAATTTGCAGCGGTATTTGTATACCAAGTCGGAAGAACATAAAAAGAAAACCCTAGAGGTTGATCGTTATGAGTTCCTGGTGTACCGCGAGCTACGGAAGGCGCTTGAAGCCTGTGACGTATTTGTTCGGGATAGCAACGAATTTCGCAGCTTTGATGACGACCTGATCAACGCCGCGCGTTGGAATAAGGATAAAGAGGCGATATTGCAAGAAATCGGCGCACCGATTCTGTTGACACCAATCCAGGATACGTTAGCCGCGCTCAAGCGGGAACTGGAAGCCAAGTACAAATCAGTGAACCAGCGTATTGAAAGCGGCGACAATAAACATATCAAAATTACCGGTACCGGGGAAAAACTTCGCTGGACGTTGGTTTATCCCTCCGAGGAAGAACCAACCAACAGTCCGTTCTATGGTCGATTGCCAAGTATCGGCGTGGCTGACCTGCTTTGGTTCGTCGCTGAAAGAACAGGATTCTTGAAAGCATTTGCCCACGTTTTGGAGCGCTACGTTAAACAAGATGCCGATCCGAGACTCATCCTGGCGTGTATTGTTGCCATGGGTACCAATATGGGCTTATGGAAAATGGCGGAAGTATCAGGTCTTAGTCATTCTGCGTTGCTGACGACGGCTCGCAATTTCCTGCGGGCGGAAACGCTACATGCAGCGAATGACGCCGTTTCCAACGCTACGGCTGCGTTACCTGTTTTCCAAGCGTACGACATCCACCATCAGAAACATTCTAGCAGTGATGGCCAGCATATAGTCACGCAGATCGACACGATCAATGCCCGACACTCCAGCAAGTTTTTCGCGCTAAAGAAAGGCGTAAACGCCATTACCTTGGCCATGAATCATGTCCCGATTAATGCCAAGATTATCGGTGCGCACGAACATGAATCACATTTCGTGTTCGACATCCTGTACAACAATACCACGGAGATCAAGCCGGAAAGGCATTCGACGGACACGCATGGCACCAATCAAGTGAATTTCTTTATCTTGCGCGTCTTCGGCTACCAATTTTCGCCACGATATCGTGACCTGCATAAAAAAATCGATAGCCTAGTTGGGTTCCAGCACCCAAGCCGTTATGGCGATGCCTTGTTTAAGCCATCGCGTAAGGCCTTTGATACTTTAATATGCAAGGAGTGGCCGAATATCCAGCGCATTCTGGCTTCGCTGGCTCAAAAAGATGTAACTCAAGCAACCATCGTGCGTAAGCTCGCCAGTTATAAGCGGCAGAACCAGACCAAAAAGGCACTATGGGAATTGGACAATATTTATCGGTCACTTCATATCCTTGATTTCATCGATGACCCGATACTCAGGCAGCGCATTCAAAAGGCGCTTAATCGCGGCGAGGCGTATCACCGTATGCGACGAGCCATTTCCTATGTCAATGCCGGCAAATTCCGGGTAAAAACCGAAGCGGAGCAGCAAATCTGGAACGATTGTTCCCGGCTGATTGCCAACGCCATCATCCACTACAACACGCTGATCTTGTCGCGGGTGTATGAGCAAAAACTGGCTGCCGGTGACCAGGATGCTATCGAGATCATCAAAGGCACGTCGCCCGTCGCATGGCAAAATGTGAATCTGATCGGTAAGTTCGAATTTACGGAAGAAAACGCCAAGGTTGACATCGATGCCTTGGCGGCACGCTATAACGATCCAGATTTCTGGCGTAAGTCTGTGGGAGAAGGTAGCGACCCTTAATATTAGCTACTACTAATTTTTACCTTTTCGAGGGGATGGGCAAAAATAGCCGGGTTTCAATGGCCCATGTCATTGATTCAAATTATAGCATTTTTGCTATAGTGTCAATTGCGCTATTCTCCCCTACTGTGGTTGTAAGCCGGAACCCCAGAAAATTTTGTCACACTGAATGAACCTATTTTGCGTATTCCAGCAACCAGTTCCGATTCCACTCAGGCCATCGATTCCGACACGATTGCTATGACAATGCGGCCACGGAAAGCTGGAATCACAGCTTAAAAGTGGAAGCGATTCATGGTGAACGGTTTGTCACTCGCCATGCAGCCAAACAACACGTCTTCGAATATATCGAGGCGTACTACAATCGCAAACAGCTCCATTCAACATTGGACTATATGTCCCCTGAAGCCTATGAACTTAAATTTGTCGCTTAGTGAACCGTCTGGGAAATTGGGGCAAGATCAGTCAAAAAAACCTTCGTTTGTTAGACAGTGTGACTGTTAAACGTATTGACAACGTGCGCACGTTTCGGCTATATAGACAAATGAACCTTTTGCTGAGGGCAAACCCATGCAACCAATCGAGCCGACTGAAAGCGGTAGTCCAATCCGTGACATCAATATCAATATTCGCGCTCAGCGTAGGCAACGAGACCTGATCGACCAAGCCGCCGAGTTGTTAGGGAAATCACGCACCGATTTTATGCTGGAAACGGCTTGCCGCGAGGCTGAAGACGTATTGCTTGACCAGCGCGTTTTTACCCTTGACGCGGCGGCGTTCCAGAAATTTCAAGCCTTGCTGGACGCACCGCCAAGCGAGAACCCTAAGCTGCGAAAATTGATGGCGACCAAAGCCCCATGGGAGCCGTGATTGTCGGAACTTCAAAAATGGAACGCCCCTGCCCCACTGACTGCCGCGCATGATGTAGCAGGCTTCGATTGTGGCGAGCCAACCCTTGACCATTGGTTGAAACACCGCGCCTTGCGCAACGAAGGGCGCGGGGCGTCGCGCACCTATGTGCTCTGTACCGATCAACAAGTGGCCGCGTATTACTGTCTCTCGACAGGTTCCGTTGACAGCCAGCTTACGCCGGGCCGCGTCCGCCGTAACATGCCAGACCCTATTCCCGTAATGATCCTTGGCCGGTTGGCGGTTGATGTCGCTTGGCAGCGGCATGGACTCGGCAAATCCTTATTGCGTGATGCGATCTTGCGCACGGTTCAAGTTTCCGAGGTTGTCGGCGTCCGTGCGCTGCTGGTTCATGCCCTATCCGAGCAAGCCGTGAATTTTTATGCTTCGCACGGCTTTCATCCATCCCCGACCCATCCGCGCACGCTGTTTTTGCCGTTATCGGAGGTGTGAGGGATGGGTTACGCGTTCAATCATAGGCTTGCCAAAATCCAATTGGTGGCAGATGGTAGTATATCGGAGCATGCGGCCAGTATTTTTTGGGCAGAGCAGCGAGAAGCATTGCTGCATGAACGTCGTGCTGTAAAAAGATAACTTGGTTGGGTGATCTTGGTTCTGAATGCTCGATTTCGAGCCCATTTTGCCTATCGTGTTTCTCCGTAAAGTCGCGCAAATCCAGATTTTGCGAACTGGAGGGCTAAAAAGCGGTCACTGGCGACCTCAACCAAGCGGCCATATACTGACACCGTCGTATACTGGGGGACCGTAAGGATTCCTTCGTAAATGAGTAACATCTTCATCAGGTATGCTGCATTTAATGGAATTCAGACCGATGTTTACGCCTTCTAAATGTAGCGAACGGCTAAAACCTGCCGGTGGTGATGCCGGCGAAATTTTTAATCTCTATCTACAACGAATGGCGGCTTTATGCCAAGCAACCTTGGGCTGTATTCGGCTCGACCCGGCCAAAACCGGCCAGTGAGGATATTATCGAAAATTTTCGCCCCTAATTTTAACGAATGGCAGCTTTTCGGCAAGCAACCTTGCATCCTCTTTGGCTCGACCCGGCCACAAGCGGACTGCTGTCTATGATTTTGAGTGACAGCAATTGGATGGGTAATTGCCTTCCAAATTAGCAATATACTTGCTTGAAAGACCTGAGCCCAATCTCCGTTTAAAAAAAGATTAACATTTTAGGTAATCTACTCGAATCGCCTTCCCCCTATTGAGATACCTCCCTTTCCATTTTTCGGGGTAAGAGCTAGGCAAAAGTTTGGACTGGGTCCTCGTCGCTCCTCTATAATTCTGTAGGCTAATTTATATCGCGGCAGTGTGGCCTCGTAACCGTGATGTGACATACACTGTATGACTTGCGATACCTTATGTTTAAGTATATATCGCTCCTGGCTACATACACCTTTGTGAAGATAGTTGAAACCACAATTGTCAAGGATTTCGAAGGGGATATAAACAGAAGTAGGAGCCATCCTATTCACGAACGATATTTGTTGTTCGAAATAATAGTCGTTGAGCGACTGATAACCTTTTTCCGACATACACTTGAGGATGTCAGTGTTAACCAAGGACTCAAGTTGACCGTCTGGTAGATAATTGCCGCCACAAAGCCCCCAATCGGTACGTTCGTCAGTAACTGTTGCGCCGTGCTTCCGGAAATAGGTCATCTCTTTGTACGCACACCCCTTTACGAAAAGTAATATTGACATTAGTAAAAGAATATTGATTTGCCTATCCAATCTAGCTCTACCTTTACTTGCAGTCAGACTTAAAACCTATAACAAAGCTGCCATTCGCCTCCCTTAGGCAGCCATTACTATCAAGATAACGACCGGCGGTTACAATTTTTTCGTTATCAATTCCGTTTGGTCGCTCGTTAAACTTCATGTCTGCGCCCCCACTACTCTGGGGAATTTTTTGTAACCATAGAGTATTGACACCAGAATGCCAATGAACTTTGCTTGTATCACCACATTCGGAGGTACCAGACATACAGAAATGAACAGAGTAGTTGCCAGGTTGGAAAGTATAAAATTTTGATTTTTCGGCTGGAATAGTACCCATTTTTGTATCTTCAACGTAAAAATCTTGGGCACGATAATTTTGATTGTATATGGTTAATTTTACTGGTTCAGTTTCAGTACTTTCGATGGCTAGGGGCGGAGCACTGACTTTTCCAATCCCGATATTAGGCAGGGTGCCTGAGTTTGAAATCGAAGTAACAGGAATAGGCGTTTCCAAAGAAGGCGGTACAGGATCGACTGAGACATTTCGCTTCCCTACATTAATCAACCGATTTTCTATTGACTTGACTATTTCTGGGGTCACAGGCTTCAATTTCATGTTGTAAGTTGGGTGCACCCCCATCCGATCAAAGACTTCGTATTCGCTATTGTTTTCATTGAAGGCATAATAGATTTTTGCTGTTCCATCCGAATTGAAAAACCTTATCGAGCGAAACTGCGCAAGGCTATCTATAGGGATCCTTTCAGGGTTTCTCAGAAGGATTTCCGAACTCTTTAACCGCTTTTCGATTGCCTTGACAATTTCTGGAGTAACGGGTTTCAACTTGGAGCTATATATGGGGTGCGCCCCTTTCCGATCAAAGACTTCGTATTCGCCATTGTTCTCGTTGACAGTGTAATAGACCTTTGCTGTACCATCCGGATTGAAGAAATTCATCGCCCGGAATTGTGTAAGGCTATCTATTGGGATTCTTTCTGGTTTTATTTGAAAGAATATTGCCCCTACCTCATCTAAGTCTCTCAATAGATTTTTCAGTGTGATGTTAATCTGAGGAAACTGTTGGGTTAATCCAGGTCCAATGATCGTAAAAGCAATCAGGAAAATTATCTTCGTTTTGAGAAACGTTAGATCTGGCTTTGTTCCAGTCAAAAACCAGATTAATGACAAGCTCATTGAGCCAACGATAATCACCATCACATTTTTTCCACTGACTGGATGAATATTAATGACTAAACCGATGATCAGGAAGAATAATGCTACCGATGCTTGTAAATTGATAAAAAATCGTAGGGACGGATATTTTTCTGCAAAGGCAGTAATGCCGACCAGTAACGGGGCTGCAAACATTAGCAAAGCCATTAGCATAATGCTGAAGGCCATCAGGCTTATTGTCATGACCATCTGAGAGTTGAGCGCTGATGCAACCCAGAAAACTATTGCATCGCACAAAGATGCAATTAACAAAGCAAAAGCGAGCCGTTTAAGGCTAGCTAAATAACTTGCAATTGTTTCAGTAGTCCAGGCGGTACCACCTTCGACGATGACACCAATAAGCTTAAAGATTTCGACAAGGAGAGGCTTTCGGGTGTCGTCAATGGTCAATTTGTCTTTCCTTTGATTATTCGCAAACGTAGACCTCTTATAGCATTAGCTAGCGCAGATATTTCGCTATCTAAAACTTTACAAAATGAAGATTCATGGTCTTCATGAGTTTTTGATTCGAAGACATCTTGCTTGTCTAACTCTGGCTTTTGCGCGCGGGCAGCTTTGAATAATCCGTGCCGTGTTGCTGGGTCGGTTCGACACAACCAATCCAGTAAATGTCGCAAATCTTCGCTAGGAAGTTTAGCCAACTCGTATGCAAGTAGGCGTTCTTCGTGGGTCGATGCTTTTTCAAGTATGCGTTGTGCAAGTTCAGGAGCTGCATTAATCACCACGTTCTTGAGTATTTTGTGAATCGTGGTGTCTTCGGCTAGGCGCTGTTCAAGGAAAGCAGACAGGAAATAAAGAGCTCCCTCTGCTCCATATCGCGCATTTGTCGGTAAATTACCTAGTTGCTCGGCCAACGAGCTGTGCATGACGGGGTCATACACAGTCGAGCCTAGTAAGCGATTCGCGTAGCTTGCTGCCACACTGGTCAATAAGTTGTTTATATCGATCATCGTAGTCTAAATCAAATCTTAGTGGGTCGAGTGAAACGATCGAGAACAATTTTACAAAGACTATCGATGTAACATATTCCTCGAGATTCTATCAAACCAAAACAGGTGTGGATTTGATACCAAACTAATATGTTTATGCTACACCACAGGCTTTAAGAACAAGAACAATAACACCCAAAACAATTGCCCAAGGCAACATTGTCACCATCAATCCTACCATTACTCCGCCGGCAACAGCTCCAATGACAATATGGATTAAATAGTCGGAAAAACTTGTAACCGAATCAGAGCCGATTGCGTCTACAAGCCCCGCAATAGCTCCTAGCACCCCACCGATTAGTGCCGCTTTTTCCTTTATGGTTTCCCAAAAATCATCGTTTTCTGGAGAGAGCTCATTGTTATTTTGCTTTTGATGAGGCGGACTACCAGTATGTTCGACGTACTTATCGCCAAACAACCCTTCGCGGGCTCGTGATTCACCTACCTTATTCCCATCGTTATCTAAGTGTTCGATATATTTGTCGCCAAACAACCCTTCGCGAGCTCGTGATTCACCAACCTTATTCCCCTCATTGTCTAAGTTTTCGGTATATTTATCACCAAGCAACCCTTCACTGGCTCGTGATTCACCTGTTTTATTGCCATCGTGATCAGTATGTTCAATATATTTATCCCCGAACCAACCCTCACGATTCCTCGATTCTCCAATTTTTTCACCTGAATCATCGACATGTTCAGTGTATTTTTCGCCTAAGATGCTGTCTTTTTTTCTCGACTCACTCATGTGTTTTTCCTCGTCATCTTTTTTGTTTCCTGTAGATTCGCTCATGTTCCTTGTCCTTGTCAAATTTCGTTAGCTAAACCTTTCAATGGAGTAACTACGTTAGCCTGAAAGCCTGTTTGATGCCAACTTCCTGTCATACCAATATTGCTTAAAGCGGAGTCCGCGATGGATCCAGACTGTGTAAAACGCTAGATTTGGCAAAATTAGCTTACGGTCACTATCCGTGCGACAAACATATGACCTAATGAGACAGGAAATTATTGCCAAAAGCTATCTTTGAATTAGCGACAAAAAAGAGCAATTAAGAGCAAAGTTGTGCCATAGCATGCGATTACTTTTTATTAAAGATAATCTTGAGAGTATTGCTAAATTCAATTCCTGGAGACCTTTTCTTATACACTTCGTTTTTGCAACTAGCCCTGGTTCAGCCTGGGCTTGATCAAACGTGATAAGGGCTTAGCTTATGGAGGGGTGTGTCTAGATCATGATTTGCAGGAGCAACAGGTATGCGAAAGCGAGGAGTCATTTTCAGGAACACAACTCACAGCTGTACTAATTCAGAATTTTTCTTATGAGATCCCTGTTCTAATCCATTCCATGAATGAGAATTAGGCATCGGGCATGTTTCAAGCGTTGACCAAAGCAGATTTCGCGGTGACCCGTAATCCTTTTATTCATTTGAATCAGCAGCGATTTTCCAGTTGGTCTGCTGAAGTACAAGAAAATTGGATCTACATCGAGAGTTTTAATTAATCGACTGGGGTGGCTCTTATTTTATGCAGGCATTATGGTTACGTTGCTGCGCCAATACTTAGTTCTTTGTGAAATTCACCTAAACAACACTTCGGCCCGCCGATAGGTGTATTCCATGGCTTGTTGCCGTAATCGTTGACGTTGAGTTGTGATTTCGGTTATTTCGCTGGCGTTCATTTGCCAGCGCAAAAAACGCGATCAAGTATTGCAATCAAGCAACCTTCTTACCTTGAATGACAGGTATGTATTCTATTGCAGCCAATAAAGCTCCTACCTCTGGTGTCTGAAAAGGGTCGGTTGGGTACAGTGACGAACGGCCGCTTTCAGGAATCGGAATTCAATGACGGCTTTCCGGCGATGAATCTGAAGAGCGGACGGTCAACACCCGACCCTTAACTGCCAAATAGGATTAATTTGCAGTGGCAGGAAAAGGCAAATAAGCTGTCGTTCAAAATGTAGTTCTTCAAAGACACGATTCACTATGTTAAATCAGCATCTATAGGCATCTTCATGATCTTAGTACGAATGTTATTTATTGCAGCAGCATTCGCGGTACCTCTGTTAAGCAATGTGGCCCTAGCCAGCACCGTCCTAGGCGTGCCGTGTTATAACGAGCCAATCTGTGCAACCGACATCAAAAATCTCGAATTTCAAGGAAAGGTTTACGACGTTTCTTTCACGAATAACGAATTCTATAAAATCTACCCAAATCCCTCGGATTATTTGTTCTGGGGAGACCCAATGGGTGCAACACAAATGACCGAGTCAATAATCGCAGTCCTATCGGCAAATGGAATTATTTATATGGGGGAAGACAGCGGTTCATGGTCAACAGTGCTTTTTTCCAACGGCTTTAGCATGCCATACCGCCCACTAAATGACTTTGTGGCTTATTCAATTGTTGGAGCTTACTGGGGAAGCGCTCCTTCTGGCACTTGGAACATATACCAATCAACACATAACCTACAAGGCGGTATTTTTCCTGAATTTACTAATGTATCCGCAATACCTTTGCCTAGCACAATTTTGCTCTTCTCGGCGGGGCTAATGTTTTTTAGCTTTCTGAACTCCCATTTTAGAAAACAAACGATTGTTTGATCGAGTAAAACTCAAAAGCCAACAATGCGCTTCGTTAGACCGATTTCCGCTAAGCACAAAGTAGACGGTTGAACTGTAACTTAGACCTATTCATTCCTAATGACACAAATTCCTGATAAAAAAGACCCCGAAATGAAAAATCACGATAACCGTTGGTGGGAGTTCTACTTTGTCCGGTATTTCGTAGGTACCGCAATTGGTGCGATTGTTGTTTTGTTTCTTGCGACAGCAGATAGCCCTGTATTTACCAGTCAAGGCGAGCTAGCCTCAATCCTAAAGACGCTCAAGCCTGTGAAATTTGAATCGGGGTACATTGCGGTTTTGGCGACGATGGGCTTGACATTCTGCTATGTCGCTAGCGCACCAATCTTAGTGCTTCATGCGATAAGAGGGTCGCTGCTAAAAGTTCGCGATATTATGAACTGGACGCTAATTATCATCTTTACATCACTAGTATTAACAGTATCTGGAGCACTAACTTGGACTCTATGGAGCGCCTTGAATGTCATAGTAAATCCGTGGTACTCACAAGAATTTTACGCCGGCACGGCATTTTTATCCCTGGTTTCCTTGATATTTGTGGGCCAGCTTTTTTTGCTATGGATGGCCATGTCAGGGCGAGAACAACATTCCTTCGAATACTACGATCAACTCGTGAAGAAACGTGCCGATGCAAAATCTGCGGGCATTGAATATGTTGAGTCTTATCGACATTTGAGAGAACACGGCAATGCATTTTTTATTGCATTGCTTGAACTACTATTGGGTGCAGCATTGTTTTATTCCCCAGTTTCATGGGGAGTCGTGGTTATGCTGTGGATATTTCCCGCCGCCGGAATATGGCTCTTCGGAACGTTACTAGAGAGCCGTAATTTCTAACAACTTTGTTGGTTGGCTGTTATAAATTCAATTGCCGTAATTCGAATTAAACGGGCTAAGGCTAAGGCGGCTTTTGGCCGGTCGGGGCCATTGGCAGTTTTGAAAATGGAATCCTTGACGGATTTAATCGGAATACGCATGGTTCGAAATTTTTCATTTTTTGTGTCGTTCGACATGAAAAGATCCGAGTGGATTTGGTTCTTAGAACCTGAATAAAAGGATTGTTTGCAACTGTGCTAGCGTCTTGCACTAGCCAGTTGAGCTTTATTTGATGTGCTCAGAGAGTTGACAGTTGATAGTTAATGAACTTTACGATCCTAAACTGCCCGTGACTTAGCCAAAGTTAATGACTGCAATTCATCCGCAATCAGCCAACCCATACCATCCTCGCACCCCATGCTCAGCTTCAAAAGCTTTCATAACTAACTGGGTTGGAGTATGACGAGGATCACAGTTAACAATGGTTTTATGCAATAGTATTTCGAAAATTTAATTCAGTTAGGATAAGGATAACAAATGAGTTACCAAGTATTAGCGTTGGCTTGCGAGCAATTACCTTATCGAGACAAGCTGCGTCTTGCCCAGTTGCTAATACAGTTAGCAAGAAAAGAGGAAGAAGAGCTTCATCCAGAAAAAAGAGTACAAGAACCGAAAAAATCTGAAAATACTAATAGCAAAGAACAAAATAACGATACCTTGGCTTATGTAGTAGAGAGGCTTTTAAAGTCTAAGCCACAAAAAAAAGCTGCACTGCTAAACTTTATCAAAGCAATGTATCAATTTAAGGGGGCACTTTCAGATGCTGATGCCGAAAAAATAATTAATGAGTTACAAAAAGGAAAAGTAATTAAAATTGATGGTTTAAAGATAACGTATTTGTAAATTAGCCAGAAGGTATCACCAAGCGTAAGTTTTGTAACAAAAACGCGTCGCCAAAAATGGCAAATTTTACGCATATGCGAACTTAAGCGGTTTCACGGCGTTGACCGAACAAACCTAAGTCGCTCAACATCACCGGCGATATCGTGCCGGCCTGTTAGCTTTATTCAATTGGCGTGTAATAGAAGGAACCCATGGCTACTTTGAACGAAAAACCAGTCCGCTTACTGATGCACGATATGGTGGCGTCCATGGGACTAGTGGCCGGCCAGAGCTTCTCGCGGGAACAAGCCGTTCAGTGGTTTGCCGCGAACTATCCAAACGTAAAACAAGGAACGGTAGCCGCACACCTCATTCGTCTATCAACTAACGTTCCAACACGCCTTCAATATAGCCCACGCGCAGACGGATCAGACGACAAGTTCTACAAAATCGATAGCTCACACTTTCGGCTATACGAACCAGGACGCGACCCCACTCCAGTCTCGGAACTAACTCCTGAAGTCGAAGAGCTTTCAGACGTATCCCCTGAAACTTCAAGCGAGTTCGCATACGAGCATGATTTACGTGACTACTTGGCACGCAATCTTCACATCATTGAGCCGTCGCTGAAGCTCTACACCGATGAAGGCATTACTGGTGTGGAGTTTCCCGTCGGTGGGCGTTACATCGACATATTGGCGGTCGACGGTGCTGGAGGCTATGTTGTCATTGAACTCAAAGTGTCAAAGGGGTACGACCGTGTTGTCGGGCAGCTACTTCGCTATGTAAGCTGGATCAAGAAGAACCATGCGGAATTCGGTCAGCAGGTGCGAGGCATCATTATCGCTAAGCAGATCAGTGAAGACCTTCGCCTAGCATGTTCGGAGGTGCCTTCGGTGTCACTTTACGAGTACGCACTGTCAGTTACAGTCAAGCAAGTGGTACTGGAGAGCGAATGATGCCCAATCCTTCACTCGAAAGTGCGTTACTGTTAACCTGACTTCTCATCTTAAACATTAAGTGACTGTTTTCGGATTTACTGCCGCCATACGCAAAAATTTTCGAATGTCGTGTTATGGCCGGTTGGTTGAGGTCGCGAACGACTGCTTTGCAGTGCGTCAGTTCTAAGAATCTAGATTTGCCTGACTGGCTGCTTTAGAGAAGCGTGACCGTCAAAAATGGGTCGTTTGAACTCAGTGACGAACGGCCGGTTCCAGGTATCGTAATTCATGACAGCTTTCCGACGATGAATCTGAAGAGCGGTCCACCTGGCGGTTCTCTTTCCCTTTGGGGCCGATAGGAATCATGATTTACCCGTTCAAAATCGGTAGCAGCCAAAAAATAAGCCGCTACCTTTTTGAGTGGCTATATTTCTGTCTGCTCTGAAATCTCCAGGGCGTCGTCAACTTCTATGCCTAGATAGCGAACAGTACTTTCGAGCTTTGTATGACCCAGCAATAGCTGAACAGCCCGTAAGTTTTTGGTTCGACGGTAAATCAAAGTCGCTTTTGTCCTGCGCATTGTATGGGTTCCGTAAGCAGCCGGATCAAGACCAATCGAGGTCACCCAATGCTCAACTATGCGAGCATATTGCCGCGTCGAAAGGTGTGGCGAATCATGAATCCGACTTGGAAAAAGGTACTCATCGGATTTCAGTTGCGCTTGGCTTATCCAATTTGCCAATGCGTCGCGGGTTTGTTCAGTTATCTCAAATTGAACCGGTCTATGCGTTTTCTGCTGCATGATGATTGCGCGTGATGACACTCGACCACCTTGCGCCACATCGCAGACTTTAAGCTTGACCAAATCGCATCCCCGAAGCTTGCTATCAATAGCAAGATTGAATAACGCTAGTTCACGGGTGTTTTTTGCCATCTGCAAACGAATGCGGATGGCCCAGATTTCTTTCAGTTTTAGTGGCGATTTTTGACCAATCAGTTTACCTTTGTTCCACGGCATGCGTTGCTTGGTTTGGATTTCTTGGTCCATGACAGACTCCTAACGATTGTTTGAGGAGAGGCCATGAAACCTTGGATTACTTTTACTAGCCGCAGAATAAGGTAAGAACCCGATATAAATTGTTAACAGATATAACAATCTTCAGCAATCCCTTGATGAAATATCTGTTACTCCCGATTTAGACGCTATTCCAAATTCTCAATCTCCTTTATGATTACATGTGAACCACAAATAAACAGAGCGTAACCATGGCCACTGAAGCTTTTACCGTTAGAACCGAATCAGACATCGTGCATCAACTCGATAGCATGGCAGGCGCTTTGGACCGCTCCCGCAATTACTTAGTCAACCAAGCCTTGCGCGAATATCTGAAAACCCATGCCCGGCAAATTGAAAAAATCAACCAAGGCATAGCCGCCGCTGACCGTGGCGAAGTCATCGAGAATGACGAAGTGATAAAGGAAATGGAAGCCATCGCTCAGCCTGCAGCCGGAGACGATTTCTTTAACTATGCGGGCATTTGGGAACATCAAGACATCGACCAAACGTCCATTCGTGCCAAAGCCTGGCCGGATCGGCGCGGATGATTCTCTGTGATACCAATATCCTGATTGAATTTTACAAAGGCAATCCGGAGATCATCCAAACCCTCAGAACCATTGGACCAACTAATATAGCGGTCAGCGTCATCACCAAAGCCGAACTGTTTTACGGCGCTAGAGACAAGCAAGAACTGGCCAAAATTGAACGCCATCTTGGACAGTGCCATTGCTACGGCCTGAATCCGGCCATTTCCAGCTTGTTTATCGACTTGATGCGGCGCTATTCGCTCAGCCATAAAGCCTCGGTCCCCGATATGTTGATTACAGCGACCGCGATTAGCCATGATGTGGCGCTGTACACCCTGAATACCAAGGATTTCAAATTCATTCCTGACTTGAATTTGTACCTTTAACGGACTCTACGAAAGGAACCTACCGTGCCCATTCTGCACTGGCTCAACAAAAACCAAGCCGTCAAAACCGTTAGCCAATGCGCTTACCGTTTGTTGGAAGAAGTGCCGGCCTTGTCGTATGGCGATCCAGATAACCGGAATATGCTGATCCAAGGCGACAACCTGGAAGCCTTGAAAGCGCTGATTCCGTTCTACGCCGGCCAGGTCAAATGTATCTACATCGACCCGCCGTACAACACACGCTCGGCTTTCAGCCATTACGACGACAATCTGGAACACTCGATTTGGTTGAGCATGATGTACCCGCGTCTGGAACTGCTGCGGGAATTATTGAGCGAAGATGGTAGCATCTGGGTATCCATCGACGACAACGAAGCCCATTATTTGAAGGTGATGATGGATGAGGTGTTTGGGCGGGGGAATTTTGTTGCGAATGTTCTCTGGCAGAAGCGAACATCACCTGATGCTCGGATTCAGCTTGGCGGAGCCCACGACCATATAATGGTGTATGCGAAGTCAGCTGAAAAAGTCGTGTTTAGGAAATTAACCATCTCACCTGAACAAGCTAAAAACTTTAAAAACCCTGATGATGATCCACGGGGACCTTGGGCTTCTGCCGACTTTACTGCGCAGGGATGGCGACCAAATCAAATGTATAAATTGCGTTCACCTAGTGGACATGAATTTGAACCGCCTCCAGGACGCTGCTGGGGAAATGTTGAAAGTGAATATAAACGCCTACTTCATGAAGGTCGGATGTGGTTTGGCAAGGATGGTACAGCTAGGCCTCGTGTAAAAAATTATCTTTCTGAAACTGAAGGAATCAGCTCTTGGTCGTGGTGGACCAATTCCGAAGTTGGCCATAACCAGGAAGCAAAAAAAGAAATCAACGTTTTGTTTGGCGCTGATGATGCTTTTGATACACCGAAGCCAGAAAGGCTGTTAAGTCGCGTTTTCGAGATTGCTACTGACAATGGCGACCTCATCCTCGACAGTTTCCTCGGCTCCGGTACAACTGCTGCCGTGGCCCACAAAATGAACCGCCGTTACATCGGCATCGAAATGGGCGACCACGCGCAAACACATTGCCAGACCCGTTTATGCAAAGTCGTTGATGGCGAACAGGGTGGCATTTCCAAAGCGGTCGATTGGCAGGGCGGCGGCGGCTTTCGCTTCTGCAAGCTGGGCGAACCGGTGTTCGATGCTTACGGCAAACTCAATCACGACATCAAATTCGCCGCGCTAGCCGCTCACATTTGGTACGCGGAAACCAAAACGCCGCTGGCAAAATCCGCCGATTCGCCGTTGCTGGGCATGTATGACGGCACCGCCTATTACCTGCTATACAACGGCATCCTCGGCGACCGCCGCCCGCAAGGCGGCAACGTGCTAACCTCGCGCGTGCTGGCCGAATTGCCCGGCCTTGGCGACCACGCCGGCCCGGTCACAATCTACGGTGAAAGCTGCCGTTTAGGGCCGTCACGCCTGGCTGAGCACAACATCACCTTCAAACAAATTCCTTACGACGTGAAAGCGTTGTAACTCGAAGCAAGGATTGCCATGCTGACCTTAAAAGGCTACCAACAACGCGCCATCGACACTTTGGACGGTTTTCTGTCCAAGGCCCGCGACCGGCAAAATGTCACGGACGCTTATGCCGAAGCGTTGCAAGAGCAAGGCTTGCCAGCATTGGCCTACCGGGATTACGGCTTTGCCGAGGTGCCTTATGTGTGTTTCCGCATTCCCACCGGCGGCGGTAAAACCCTGCTGGCATCTCATGCCATTGTCACAGTCGCCAAAAGTTATCTGGATACGGATTTTCCGATTACTTTGTGGCTGGTTCCCAGCAACACCATACGGCAACAAACCGTTGAGGCTTTGAAAAAGCCCGGTCATCCGTACCGGGAAAAACTGGATTTTGCCTTTAATCATCAAGTGCTAGTGTTGGACATTGATGAGGTCACGCAAATCCGGCCACAAGACATCGGACAGAAAGCCATTGTGGTGGTATCGACCTTGGCCAATTTGCGCGTTAACGATACCTCCGGACGCAAGGTCTACGCCTATCACGAAAATTTCGAGCCGCATTTCGCCAAGTTGCCGTCGAATCATCCTTATCTGGATAGGCTGGAAAAAGTCAGCGAAGCCGATATTCAGGAAGTGGGGTTGAGTGCGAACGAGCTCGGCAAAATCAAATACTCGTTTGCCAACTTGTTGGCCTTACACCGACCGCTATTGATTGTCGACGAGGCGCATAACGCCAGAACCTCATTGACCTTCGATACTTTGCAGCGGGTGCATCCGGCCGCGATTATCGAATTTACCGCTACACCCAACACCTCAACCACCAACGGCAGCAACATTCTTTACCACGTTTCAGCGGCGGAATTGAAGGCCGAAGAGATGATCAAGTTGCCGATTATCTTAACTGAGCACCAAAACTGGCAGGATGCGGTACGCGATACCGTCATCACCCGCAACAAATTAGCTCAGGATGCCCAGAAAGATGAGGCGTATATCCGCCCGATTGCCTTGCTGCAAGCCGAAGCCAAAAACGGCGAAGTGACCGTTGAGGTGTTGAAAGCCTATCTGACCGATGATTTGCATATCGAAGCCGACAGCATCGCCATTGCCACCGGCAACCAGCGCGAACTGGATGGCCTGAATTTGTTCGATCCTGCTTGTCCGATTGAATACATCATCACCATCGAGGCCTTGAAGGAAGGTTGGGATTGTTCATTTGCCTATGTGTTTTGCTCAGTCAAGCAAGTCAGTTCCAGCAAGGATGCCGAACAATTGCTGGGCCGGGTGTTGCGCATGCCGTTCGCCCGCCGGCGGCTGATTGAAGATTTAAACCGGGCTTACGCGCATCTAGCCACCAAGGGCTTTGCCAATGCCGCGAAGGAATTGACTGACAAGTTGATTGCCATGGGTTTTGAGGAAATGGAAGTTGCGGCGTTTTTGCGGCAGCAAGCGCCGGTTGGTGATCGGCAAATCGATTTGTTTGGACCTAACGCCGGAGAGGATTCCAAACCAGTGCTGGCTTCTTTGGTGATTGAATTGCCTGCCATGCCGGATCTGGAGCATTTGGACGACGCCGACAAACGCCAATTGGCTATCAGTGAGGATAACGGCGCTTATGTCGTGCGCATCAGCGGTGAAGTGTCCGAACCGTTGCAGCAAGCCTTGCTGAAAGCGGTGGGTAAAAAGCCTGCTCAAGAAGCCATCGCCCGCGATTTGCGCATCCACAATCAAAGTATCCAGGCACAAAAATCACCGTCCGAACGCGGCGAGAAGTTTGGTCGTTTGCCGTTGCTATGCGCTTACATTCAAGACGAATTGGAACTGATCGAACCGGAAACTATTCTGGAAAACGGTCAGTTGAACTTGCTCGATTACCCGGCCAAACTGAATAACTTCCGCATACAGGAAACCAGCAACAGTTTTTCCATCGATCTGGATGGCAAGGAAATCAGTTACCACATTGCCCAGCAAAATGAGGTGATTAACCTCAATGAAGATTTATTGGATGTCACCGAGCAGGACTTGATTGGCTGGCTGGATCGGGAATGCAAGCAAGCCGATGTCATGCAGCGCGACCTGATTAAATTTAGCGCCCTGCTGATCAACGATTTGCTGCAAACACCCAATATCAATTTGACCTCATTGGTACGCAACAAATACCCCTTGCTACGGGCGGTTAGAGATTTGATTGGCCTATACCGCAAACGTGCGCAAAAAGCCGGTTACCAGCAAACCTTGTTCGGCAATGCGGCGCAAGTGGTATTGACGGATGAGTTTGTCCATCGCTTCTCGCCAGACCACTACCCAGCGCGTCCGCCGTATTACGCTGGTCGCTACAAATTTCAAAAACACTTTTATCCGATTATTGAGGACTTGAAAGCTCAAGGCGAAGAGTACGAATGCGCCAAGGCGATTGATAGCCTGCCAGAAGTGAAATATTGGATTCGGAACCTGGTGCGTCGGGATCATGCCTCATTTTGGCTGCCGTTGGCTCATAACCGCTTTTACCCGGACTTTATCTGCGAACTGACGGACGGGCGGATGCTGGTCGTCGAGTACAAGGGTGAAGCCTACTCCAGTAACGACGATTCAGCCGAAAAGCGTGCGGTGGGTGAATTGTGGGCCAAGTCTAGTAAAGGACGATGCTTGTTTATTATGGCAGTTGAGCAGGATGGTCAAGGCCGAGACGTTAGGCAGCAAATACAGGATATGGTGTAATTTATCGCCATGTGTAGAACTTCGTTCCCGTTTCCTGGAAGTATTGTTTATGCCGTTCGCCGAATTCAGTCATTAGCTTTCGGTTTAACAACGGATGTGTGCTGCATTGTGCGCATGTAGAAACAACATCTCTATAGGTTGATGCCGGAACCTTTCTTTCTCCCTGATAATTCATTAAAAGCTTTTTGCCTAATTGATCAGTTGTTTTACTTCCCCTTTGGAACATGAATATATTGGGGAGTCTGCCATAGGCAGAAAAAACAACATAACGCCAACTCGGGTCTGGAGTTCCCTTTTCAGGAAGTACCTCCACCGAATACTCCAGGTCCCCACCATTACTCAGTTCTTCATAAGCAATAGAGCACTTTTTCGGGCCTTCTGCAATTAACACACAGGGGCCGATTACATCGTAATCAACAAATCTTGCACTTGCTTCAATGCCTAGCAGTTTTGACAAATCTTCCCTTTCAGTCTCAGGTAACGCCATCTGGCCATTAAGGAACCAAAGCAGTTGTTTTACTGTAATGCCGATAGCCTTAGCAATGTCGCCCGGTTTATTAGGCCAACAATCCACCAGTATTTTTGCTTTGAGCGCACAACGTCGGTCCCAATCCTCGTCGGTTATGTCATCAATATTTTCATCCTCGCCACTCAGCAGCCAGTAACAGCCAGGTTTTGTCTCATGCCGCCAGAAATGCATTTTTTGATTTTGTGGGACAGTTGTTTCCCATGAGGAAAGCCAGGAGCCGCTAACCCAATCCAATTTTGAGGGGCTCAAAACCGTATTACTGGTCTTAAAAGGCAACGCCATCCATTTTGAGGCCTGTTCTTTGACTGCGTTGTTTCCGATCCATTCCCACCTGCGACCATTGACGTGTCCGTTGTGAATATTCAAGGCATGATCATTCAACTCTTTTACATCGTTGATGGCATGGCCATCACGGTTGTACCAACCAAGTTCCAGTCCGCGTTGTTGAGCAACACGCAATGAGGCCGAGAATTGCTTATCCTTGCCATCAGCGATTTCAAGCGATATGCCACCAATATGGTCGAGCGAACTTAGCAATTGAGGGCATGCATTGGCAATGTGACGATTGATCTTCAGCTTATCGGGGTATCCACGGAGGCCAGACGCCTTTTCCCAGCCTTCCAGCAAAACGCCAGATAATGATCTCGGCTCATCGAGTAGAGAAAATGTTAGCCATTCAATTTGGGTCCCAGGGACAGTAAGCCCATAAAGAACCAGCGGTTTCAAATCAAATTTTTCCGCATCTTTTAATCGAATCGGATCGCTAACAAAAACAATACCTTTATCGGCATGTAGAAAAACGTGTTTTGCGATTGCGACGTAGAAATGGTGTTCGCGAGTGTAAGCCGTTAAAGTCATGGTGATAAGGGGGCGCACACCAGCAAGGGCATCGCGAGTTAAGGGGCGCTATCCTCTTGGTTAAGCCTGGCTTTGGATTTATGCAATCGCTTCCAGTCCGTTTTTGGCGACCAGGGACAGAAGCTTCAATGATGCGCCTTTGGGGTGCTTCTCGCCGCGCTCCCATTGGCTTACCAGGCCGGTCGTGACATTCAAATGCCGCGCAAAAACGGCTTGGCTTGCTCGTTCACGCAGACGAAGTGCCCGGATTTCTTCCGGCTGCAAGGGATTGATTGGCGTTAGGCACAATTCATCGAATTTGCGCATAGTGCGCTTATCCATGACGCCCGCCTCATGCAAGCCTTCGGCGGTTTCATGAACGGAGGCCATCAAACGGCTACGGTATTGTTTTTTCATTGCAGATCACCTCTATCAATGTCTTGTTGGCCAATGCGCTATTCAGTGCTGCTTCGTCATACTCCAGCATGACAGCCGCTAATTTCCGCAAAGCGACCAACTCATCATCATCTATGTTGGCCTGTTCATTTTTGGCGAAACCATGCACAAAAAACGCGAGTGAACCAATGCGGAACAAGATCAGGGTGCGGAACCCGCCAGATTTGCCGCCACCACTGCGGGCGACACGTTGCTTAATGACGCCACCGCCCAAATCAGCATCCAGTAATCCCCTTTCGGCATCACTGACGGCCTTGCAGAGGCTGGCATCGTCTATTCCTGATTTTTTAGCAAATCGTGTGAATGCCTTGTTTTTGAATATCCGCACACAGTCCAGTTGGTTTGTTTCACCATTCTTATCTTTTAAATATAGCGCTTAGTGCTACAGTTTGCAATAAAAAGACCTGATTATTGACCGCTATCCCACCATCCATTTTGCGGCGTATATGAAACAGACTAGGGCATTTCAATGCTCTGCATCATGTTTCTGTGCGAATAGCTTGATAGCCTTTTTTACATTTGGCCTTGCACAACTTAGTCCCGGCGACGATGGCTTCTTCCTGGGTATCGAACCACTCCTTTCTGACGGTACCGGGTGACCCTACCCTGCCCCACTCCTTGATCAGCGACCAATCATCAAATAGACCCGGCGTCACAAACATCTGATAAAAACGATGCATGTTGTCTTTGTCATCGTGTCGTTCCATATATAAATGATTCATCAGTTACTCCCCCGACGAGTGGGCCGTGTTGTCAGTTCGCGGTGATTTCGACGCCGCTTCCCGAATCCGAATAATGGTTTGCCGAGTTGTTTTGAATGCCCGAGCCAACTCCGAAACGTTGCTGCCAGCGGCCAAGCGTTTGACAACGTCAGCCCGCGCTTCGGCATTGAGTGCCGGCGGCCTCCCAAACTGTTTCCCCGCTGCCTTCGCCCGACTAATCCCCGCTTGGGTTCGCTCAATCAGCAAGTCACGCTCAAACTCGGCGACCGCTGCAATAACCTGCATGGTCATCTTGCCGGCAGAGCTGGTGAGATCAACGCCGCCTAACGCCAGACAATGGACCCGCACTCCGGAATCAGAAAGATGCTCGACCGTGGCTCTGACATCCATAGCGTTACGACCGAGTCGATCCAGTTTGGTCACCACCAACACATCGCCCGCTTCCAGCCGTTCGATCAGTTTATTAAAACCTGGGCGTTCGTTAGCCGCGACTGAACCGCTGATGCTTTCTTCAATCAAACGATGTGGCGGGATAGCAAAACCGGCAGATTGAATTTCCAAGCTTTGATTTTGGGTAGTCTGGTCCGTGGTGGACACTCGACAGTAAGCAAAGACGCGTGACATGCGCTAATTCCGTCCGAAAAGGATGTACGAATTATAACACATGTCCGTAATTCAATAAGCCTACTTTAGTACATAGCTTTTACAGACTGTCCGAAACCGGTCGATTTCGGTCATTAATATCAGAAGACGACTGCACGAATATCAGAAGTTGACTGCACGACTTTAGATACCATTAATATTGGTGGTGTCATTTTCAGAAGCCGGCTTCACACACTAAGAAAACCTTTCATGGTTCATCGGACAACGCCAAAAAGCTATTTAGCGCCCCAAACCCTATTCTTATGAAGAGAAGTGCTGAGCAAAATGACGCACTGTGCAGATGTCTATTGATATTTTTTTGCTCAATAGTTGACTTCACTAAGTGGTTCTAGCCCAATAAGATGGTGCAGCCATCTTCTGACATTGACAGGTCGATTTAGGACACCAATGTCAGAAGGCGAGTACACGACTGACCAGATGTAAAATTTGGATTTACACCTTATATATGGGTGCATTTAAACAAACGACACCAAAGTCCCATAGGATTTTTTTCAATGCCATAGCTGGTGTGGCTTTGAACCGATTTAAGGCTTCCCAATTTTAGTCTGACTTCCAGTCCGGATTTTTGGGAACTGCCAAGTTCATCGAATCGACCATTCGTTCATCCGAGAAATCGAACTCCCCGTGCAGGTTGAAATGCTTCCAGGTGGCGACCGAGCCGTTGCGAATCGCTTCGATCAGTTCCGCCCGGCATAGCCGGCCGAAAGATAGCCCAAGTTTTAAAGTCGAATATTAGGATGATTTTGAGTCGCAAAAAGCGTAGGATTAAATCCTATTCAATAAATTTGGAGTGAGTTATGCGCACAACTCAGCAATTCAGCATCACGCTGCCAAACGAAATGGCGGCTATTGTTAAATCGAAAGTCGAGGCCGGCGAATACGCCACCGAAAGCGAGGTGATCAGGGATGGGATTCGCGCCTTGCTTGCGCGTGATCGAGCAGTAGAAAACTGGTTAAATGATCGGGTTGGGCCAGCGTATGACGCGCTCAAGGCCGAGCCCACGCGTGCCGTGAGTGTCGATCAGGTGAAAGCCAGGCTAAGAGCCGAACACAAAGCCGCGACCGAATAATGGCTTATACCGTTGTTTTTACGCCAGAAGCCGAAGAGCAACTAGTCGCAATTTACCACTATATTGCGGCAGCCGCTTCCCCGATAATTGCAGAACGCTATACGAGTGCCATCGTCTCGTACTGCGAAGGGCTAGCGACCTTTCCAGAACGTAGCACCCTACATGAAGACATTCGACCAGGGCTACGAGTCACCAACTATAAAAAAAGAACCGTTATCGCTTACACAGTAGACTCCAATCAGGTATCGATTATCGGCGTGTTCTATGGCGGCCAAGATTACGAATCCACTCTCCAGTTCGATCTGGACAGTTAATTATTCCTCAACAGATAGTAAGCATCGTCCGTAGATTTATGCGGAAAATGTAATCTGATTACAAAGGAGTGACGTTCTCGGCTTGTGGGCCTTTGGGGCCACTGGTTACTTCCATGGTGACCCGTTGACCTTCTTTCAAAGTCTTGCGACCACTGCCTTGGATAGCGCTGAAGTGTACGAATACATCTTTACCGCCATCTTGTTCAATGAATCCGAAGCCTTTTTCATCGTTGAACCACTTTACCTTGCCTTGTACTTGCGCTGCCATAAATCTCTCTTGTTAAAAAAAACCATTGCTGGTGTGCTATTACTAACGGAAAGCTTATTATCCCTTATTTAAGTCGGGAAAGCCTATAAGGCTATAAGGCTATAAGGCTATAAGGCTATAAGGCTATAAGGCTATAAGGCGGTTGAAGTCCAAGGGCCCGATAACGTACGTTAGCGTCTAATCTAATTCGCAAACAAGCTTGCCTCAAGCAGACTGACGGTCGACACCCGGCCAATAGCTGACAATCCGTTTTTTAAAAATCTCTGTTTTGAAGGACCGCTATCGATTATTAAGCCGTCTTTACAAAGATGAGGACTTTGTTTCATTTTTGATAATCTGCTCTATTTCAGATTTTGAGCTATATTAATCAGGATGCCATGAGCGAGTGACTAAAACTCCGGTTTGATTGAGCTAATTTGCAACATCTACCTTTCTTAGGGTATTGAGGGGGCGACTTTATTTCGACGACGATACTTTTTTGAGAGAATCGAGGCGAATGGGTGCCATGGCAGTTTTTTTTGTTAAAAATGTTCAACCATCTCGATTGAACTGCATACCTATAGCCACCTCCCGACAACACTTCTTAACAAACTAAAGATGTCCAACTTAGAAATGCCGTAGTGTCAAACGAGCCCAACTCCCACGATTCCGAAGCCGCGTTCCCTGAGGCTTTTTTGCACATATTACTTGAGCAAGGCTTGATTGATGAGGTGCAATTAAAATATGCGCAACGTGTACAGACAAAACTGGAATTAGCCAAGCCCATATTGATTGTGCTGTGTGACTTAGGGTACATCACCAACAACCAACTCGTTCAGGCTTTCCGTAGCCATCCTATTAAGGTCAAGCTGGGTTGCTTTTTGGTGGAATTCGGCTACATTAGCTCAACCGATCTTCATCAAGCGTTAGCAGCCCAACAGCAATTGCCCGGACGCAAGCGGCTGGGAGAAATTTTAATCGAACGCAACCTGATTTCCGAATCCAAAATGCTGGAAGCATTGGCGGATTTGGTGGGAATTTCAGTCATCGATCTCAGTGTAGCCCGAGTTGATATGACATTGATGTCGAAACAAATACTGAAATCGGCCAACAAACACTGTTTTGTACCGATCGAAAAACAACAGAACGGGATCTTAGTAGCATTTGGCGATCCGTTGGACAGTGAAGCGACTGGAATTGCACACCGTGTTCTCGGCGCCGAAATTATTCCAGCCGCAGGGCGACATTCGCAAATTCTCAGGTTCTTGCTGAATTACGAGCGTAACACTAGCCAGGACAAGAAATCGCTCGCAGAACAATCCATAGTAAACATCGTCAACCAAATATTTGACGACGCCATACGTCAGGAAGCCAGTGATATCCACATTGAGCCTTTAGAACTTAAACTGCGCGTCCGTTTTCGTATTGACGGCCTCATGGCGCATTATCAAGATTTTTCGTTGGAATTCGTACAGGGTTTAATTAGCCGTATTAAAGTCATCGCGGGAGCCGACATCGCCGAGAAACGGCGGCATCAGGATGGGCGCGTATTATACGAACAAGCGGCCACCAATCGTGTTTTTGATATGCGTGCCTCATTTTTTACCACCATCAACGGTGAAAAAATCGTCTTGCGCTTGTTGAACCGTAAAACGGAATTACTGGATATACAGGAAGTCGGCATGGCTCCTTTGATGTTAGAGCGATTTGTTCAAGATTCGTTGGACGTTCCGACCGGTGTCGTTATCATCACCGGCCCCACTGGCTCAGGCAAAACCACCACGCTTTACAGCGCAGTTGATTATCTCAATGCCCCGGAAGTTAGCATCGTCACGGCTGAAGATCCGGTTGAATATGTGATCGATGGAGTAGCTCAATGTTCGATTAATCCAAAGATCAATTTGACCTTTGAAGAGACTCTGCGACATATCGTCAGGCAAGACCCCGATATCATTGTCCTAGGTGAAATACGCGACCGGTTTTCCGCCGAAACAGCGATTCAAGCAGCCTTAACCGGCCACAAAGTGTTGACCACATTTCATACCGAAGACAGTATTGGCGGCCTTTTGCGGCTTCTCAACATGGAAGTCGAAGCTTTTCTGATTTCGTCAACGGTGGTTTCCGTAGTTGCTCAACGCCTGATACGCCGGGTATGCCGTAACTGCGCCGAACCTATCCAGCCAGATACGGCTTTACTTCGTCGTCTGGGCATCACACTCGACGACTTGACTGGCGGCACCTTTATGTTGGGCAAAGGCTGCGACAAGTGTCGTTATACGGGCTACCAAGGCCGGGTATGCGTTTTCGAACTCTTAACAATGAACGAAATGGTGAAGGATGCGATATTGCGCCGACAGTCTTCCTACGAAATCCGCCGTATCAGCTTGGAAAGCGCCGGTTTGGTAACATTGCTAGAAGATGGGTTGGTCAAGGCTGCTGCTGGAACTACCTCATTGCAAGAGGTCATCCATAATTTACCCCGTTTTGGTAAACCTCGCCCTCTTTACGAACTGCGCCGCCTGCTGGGCAACCGATGATTGGAACACTATCAACATGAGCGAAAAGTCACTTACGGAATTGATCGATGAAGCTATCGCGTCCGGAACCATCGCATTGCCGGTGTTTCCACGCGCCGTCACCGATCTACGCCACGCCTTAAAAGACGAGCATCGAACGATAGATGACGTTGCCAAACAAATCGCGATGGATGCCAGCTTGGCCAGTCAGGTATTAAGGGTTGCCAACTCATCGTTTTATGGCGGTTTGAGTACGGTCAACACCGTCAAGGAAGCCATCGTGCGGCTCGGTTTAGCTCGCATCGTACAGATTGCCACGCTAGTGATGCAAAAAGGCCTTTTTGCCTCTAAAGATCCTGCGGCGAACCAATACATGATCAAGCTGTGGCAACATAGTGTAGCGGTTGCGCTGGGCAGCGAGTGGTTGGCAAAAAGACTAGCGTTCGGATCGCTGGCGGAAGAGGCCTTTATGGCGGGGTTATTTCACGACATCGGGGAGCTGTTGCTCCTCAAGTGCCTTGAGGAGCTACGCGTAAATAAGCCTGACATCAATTTACCGAAAGATCTGATACGCGAGGTAATTTTGCGTCAGCATGAGGCAAAGGGCGCCTGGTTGCTAAAATCATGGAACCTTCCAGACGGCTATTGCGCCGTCGCAGGATCTCATCATCATCCGGTAACCGAGGAAACCGGTACTGTCGAGCTGATCGTCAGGGTGGCTGATATGGTATCGTACAAGCTGGGCATAGCGCCGATAGCGCAACCCGATCTGGTCGTTTCGAGTAGTGAAGAGGCGTCTCGCCTTGGACTCTCGGAGATCACTCTAGCCGAACTGGAAATTGCTTTGGAAGACGCTGCCGCTTTGTCGAGTTAGGTGAAAAACAGGGAGTTGTTCATTCACCAATAAAGTCCTTTTGGACATTTCGCAACCCTAGAGTTCACCCTGCAAGGTCGATGGTGCCAGATGAAAACACGTGAATTTGATAGGTGCTCTTTTTTATAAACCGGTTTTCCATGCGGACACTCAGCATAATTAACTGTCGGCTATCCAGGCCTCATTGGGGCACCAGCTAACCGCCCAATCGGGTATCTGCCCACCCGGCATCGGTCGAGCAATACCATACCCCTGTGCCAAATCACATCCCATTGAAAGGAGTTGAGTGCCATGCGCTATGGTTTCCACCCCTTCAGCAATCACATGCCGGTTAAATGCCGTAGCCAACCCAATGACGCCCGTAACTATAGCTAAATCATCCGGATCATCGAGCATGTCACGAATAAAACTCTGATCAATTTTTAGTAAATCCACGGGCAGGCGTTTCAAATACGTAAGGGACGAATAACCGGTACCAAAATCATCTAAAGCAAACCGTACGCCCAATTCACGGCAGCGTTTCATTGTGACGGATACGTCTGCCATGTCTTCAATGGCACTGGTTTCCAATACCTCCAACTCCAAAAACTTGGGGTTAATGCCTGAATGCTTGCCCAGTATCGTTGAAATATGCGTAATAAATTCCGCTTGCTGCAATTCGTACGCACTGATATTGACGCTTACGGAGATGGTTAGCCCTGCCGCATGCCATTGGGCTAATTGAGCCAATGCGGTATCAATGACCCATTCACCCAGTTCCATACTCAGTGGGTGACTCTCAATGGTGGGCAGAAAAAAACCCGGCGCTAGCAATCCCCGAGACGGATGTTGCCAGCGAATCAACGCTTCAGCACCGACGATCTCGCCAGTTTTCATATTGATCTGAGGTTGGTAATACAGTGTGAATTCGCCTCGCTCTAAACCAAGCTGAATTTCCTGCAGATTTTCGCGCTGCGCCTGGATGGCCGCATCGTGCTGCACATCGAATAGGTGATAGCGGTTCTTACCTGCCTGTTTGGCAATATACATGGCTTGATCGGCATGACGTATCAGTTGCTCAGCGTCTACACCGTCCTGCGGAAAGAGTGTTACGCCAATACTTGCCGTTACTTGCAGTACTCTATTATCCAGGTTTAAGTATTCGGCAGCAGCCGACACCAATCGCTGTAAAACGAGTTCGATGTTCGCTAATTTTTCCATGCTGGTGATAACAGCTACAAACTCATCACCACCAATGCGTGCAAGGGTGTCTCCATCACGCAGTGCAGATTTCAATCGTTCGGCAATAGTGATTAGAACCCGGTCGCCGACGTCGTGTCCATGAAGGTCATTAATGGCTTTGAATCCATCCAAATCCAGAAAAGCGATTGCGACCATCGAGTGATGCCTTTGACTATGAATCAAGGCCTGTTGTAGACGCTCGGCCAGCAACACGCGGTTTGGCAGGTGGGTTAACGCGTCGTAATGAGCGATGTGTTGTAGTTGTTGTTGAAAGTCTTTCATCGCTGTAATGTCCGAGAATAAGCCAACAAAGTGCTGTATTTCATTACTGGCATTACAGACCGCACTGATGGTGAGCCATTCCGCGTATACTTCGCCGCTTTTACGCCGGTTCCAGATTTCACCTTCCCAATACTGATGGGTTGTAAGCGCTTGCCACAAGTCTTTGTAGAAGACCGGCGACTGTCGCCCGGATTGCAATATTCGGGCGTTTTGCCCCAGTGCTTCTTCTCGGCTATAACCGGTAATGCGTGTGAAGGCGTCGTTGACTTCGATAATGATACCTTTAATATCGGTTACCATAATACCTTCCCGAGCATGGTTAAACACCTTACCCGCTAATTTCAAATTTTCCTGGTTTTTTAGCCGCTCGGTAATATCCGAGGCAATGCCGATGATACCTCGCGTTTTGCCAGTCGCCGCGCACAGATTGACTTTGGTAATTTCTAGTATATGCGGTTCGCCATTGGCAAAAGATAAAGTTTCGTAGGAGATGTGAGGAGTATCTTGCGCCATGCATTCGATGTCAGATTGAATGCAGTTGCGGGCAACCTCTTCGCCCAATAAGTCATTTAGCTGCTCGGCCGCCAGAAATTGGCTTTCCGTGATACCCACCGCATCACAAAAGGTTTTATTCACAAAACAATAGCGACCGTCATCGTTTGTCATCCAGATACCTATGGGGGCATGGTCAATGATGGCACGTAGCTGTTGTTCGCGCTGTTTAAGTAATTCAGCATCCTGCCGAAGCTTAGTGATGTCGTGCCCCACACCTAACACGCCCACCATTTTGCCTTGCTGATCAAATACCGGTGCTTTTGTGGTTTCTAGCAATTCGCTGTGTCCATCCTCGGCAAAAGTGATCCTTTCTTCATTGACTAACGCACAACCCTGTCGGATAACCGCCTCATCATTCGCCTTAAAGAAATCCGCCAGATCCTGTTCGACGAAGTCATAGTCGGTCTTGCCGAGAATATCGGCTGTTTTGGCGCCGAAAAATCGTTCAAAACGTTGATTACAATTAAGATACACGCCATTGATATCTTTCAGCCATACCAGATCCGGCAAGGTGTTGATCAGAGTTTGTAATTGTTGTCGTTCAAAATTCAGCGCACACGTAATATTTTTACATTTTCGTAAAGCCGGCAATGCAAGCCCAACCACCACCAAGCCATCAATGACACTGCCCCCAACCCCCAACTGTACCAGCAATCCGGAGTGCTCTAGTATCGCCATAAACGACACTTCGCCAGTGAAAATCAGCAGTAAAATGATCCAGATTTTGGTATCCGGCTGTGTCAGAAATATGAGTACAGAGTAGACAAGCAATAACATACCGCCCCCGCCAACCAATGTCGTCAACGACTGGGCGCCCATACTAAGGGCACCCGCTTCACACGTTGCGTCTGTAGTAAACTGAGCTGCAGCCATGGCTGAGTATTGCATCCCGCTGATAGCAATGCTCATAAGCAGAGAAACTATAACGAGGGATAAGATACTATTGAGTTTATGCAGTTGATCAAGTCGAGTAAATATCCACAAGACGGCATAAGCGACGCTAAAAGTAATGGCTAACGACCTGGCGATCAGACCAAAGTTATATAGAATTGGGGGCGTCATTTTTAAAGATGCCATACCAAGGAATTGCATGGCGCTCAAGGCACTGCCCATGAGGAGCGCAGCATAATAAATGCGCCTTGTGTTTTCGGACCTCAACGCCACTGTCAGTCCGAGATGGATGCCGACGATAGTCATGCCGTAAGAGAGTAGTGTGAGTTTGATGTCATAACTACAAGGAACCGGCGTACGCATGGCAAGCATGCCAAGAAAATGCATACACCAGATACCGCTGCCCAAGGTTATCGCTCCCCCCACCAGTCGCCCGTTCCGCAGATATTCAAAGCATATCAAACACGAAGTCCATGCTGTCGCTACAGAAATAGCAACTAAATTGATGTTGTAGGTATATTCCATTACAACTTACCGGTTATTGATGGCGAGTTTTTTCAAGTTTTACGTTTGCATTTTCGACACTTTTTCATGCTTTCCTCTCGGAAGTTGAAGCCTAAGCACGATTGAAATACCCGTAGTGAAGTGCGTTTCTTATCACTATTAGGGAGAATCTGAAGCTAATGCGGGTTTTTCCGCTCTCTCAGCCGACTACATTCAAAATAATTGTAGTCCATTGATTTAATTTAAAAACCACAAAATATAGCCAGTTAAAAATTTAACATTACTGTCTACTGTGGTGCTGGTTGATATAACAACGCCATAACCAATTTTGCGTCTGCGTGGCATATTGTGGCACCAGGCCTTAAAAGCGATCTACCAAAGCTCGACATCCCCAGTACTTTCAGTAGAGTTTGACATTGTATTGTCTTCTTGAACCAGTCGAGCTGTACTTCGTTTTTGTGTAGACCACGATGAGTCGCTAACTATAAATTTTTCTAAATTTTGTTTGAGCGCCCCATTTAACTTAATCAAATCATTGCCGGAAAGTGTATGAATTTTCGAATCTTCTAATGCCTCAGCATTGAGTTCAGTCAACCCGTCAGAAGCATGGCGTGTTCTTTCTACGGATACTGTTTGTTCAGCAATAGAGAGTCGAATATTATTAGCCGCTTCATTGATATGTTCTGTAGACTGATGCATTTCTTCGAGTTGTGTTTCGGCGAGTTTCGATTTTGTAATGGATTCCTGCATGGCCGATTGACTGGCTGACATGGTGTTGACGACAGAGGTGGTACTTTTTTGAATGAGTTCGATCGTTTTCTGAATTTCGGTAGTTGATGCGCTTGTCCGTGCGGCCAGAGTTCTGACCTCATCGGCTACGACGGCAAAACCACGTCCCTGTTCGCCGGCGCGGGCTGCTTCAATGGCGGCATTCAGTGCCAATAAATTGGTTTGGTCAGCTATATCTTTAATAATTTTAACAACCTGACCAATTCTTTCACTGCTTTGATGTAATGCTTCGATTTGCTGTGAAACGCAGTGGAGTTGATTCGATAAATGATCGATGCTCGAAACCATTTCATGAATCAACCTTTGATTCAAATTGAGACATTCCAATCCCGTTCGTGCCGAACGGGCAATCTCGTCGGCGCGCTGATTGACCAATTGATTGGATTCATGAACTTCATTGATTGCATCAATCACTGACCGACTAATTTGCGCTTGCAACGCCGCTTTTTGCGTATTTGAACTATACGTATCCGTTAATTCTTCTGCCATTGGAATCAATCGCGAAACAGTACGCCTCATTTCAGAGATCGTTGCTTCGCTGTGCTGCATGATTTCGTTCAGAGTTGACCAAAAATGCATCAGCACATCATTTTTATTGATGGGCACCCGAAAAGACAGATTGATACGTTCAGAATCGAAGATAGCTCGAAAATAATCTTCCCCAGAGCTTAATCGTTTAACAAAATAGCGCCTGGTTAAATAATGTGTTCCTGCAACAAGGACTAATTCTCCAAAGAGAAAAACGTCTAGTTTAGGGATGGCGTATAGAGTTTGGTTCTCTGTATTTAGTAACCATCCTTGCAGCGCAATAGCTACGAAAATGCTTGCGATTGGAAAAAACAATGTGCTGGAACGTTGCTTATTCAGGGTATTGTCCATGATGTCCCACTAAAAATGATGTGCAACAAATAGAGTAGTCAAGAACTCGAAAACAACAATACTATATAGAGCATGATAAGCATGACTTTTGGCAACATAAACGTTAAATTCGACTAACATTAATGTTCGGTTTCGGCGAGTAAACGAAAGCATGCTAACGCCAAACCTGAAACTGCGCCGCTAATAATGGTGCCCATTGAAATAAATATTCGTAAGTTCGAACAGCAGATGACTATTCGATGAGTAAAAGCAAAGAAAATGAAAATCAGCTCTTGACGCTAAAAAGAGCGCTGGATGCCAGCAATGAAATGATTATTATCACGGATGAGCATGGCTGCATTCAGTATGTCAATCCGGCTTTATGCGTCTATACCGGTTGGAAAGAAGAGGAAATTCTAGGGAGGCCGCCCACTTTATTCGATAGCGCCAATGCCAATCCGATCATGCTGTCCGAAATGCAGCAGTGTTTGCGTCAAGGTAGGCCCTGGAGTGGACGCTTACTAAATCGGCGGCGTGGCCCCAAGCCCTTTCTAATAGCCGGACAAACCGCGCCACCCGACCCGCTCGACTTTTGGGCGGAAATTAACATTACCAGCATCCGTAATGATTTAGGCGAACTCTTGGGCTATGTGCAAATCCAACACGATGTCAGCGAACAGGTGGATAAAGAACAGGCTATTTTAATAGAGCATGCGGACACCGCGGCACGCCTCTCGATATCGGAAATTTTGCAACAGTCCTTGCCGTTAGAGCAGCGCTTCACTCAAGTGCTGAATTGCCTATTCGATCTAAAAGCCTTCGATTTACAGCGCAAAGGGGGGGTATTTCTAAAAGACCCCGAGTTGGATTTTCTGGATATGTTTGTCCTGCATGGTCAGTTTAGTGAAGAGTTTATACGCAGAGAACAGCGTATTCCTTATGGTGCTTGTTTGTGTGGTCGAGCCGCTATTTCCCAGGAATTAACGGTCTCCGATGATTGCTTTTGCGATCCACGTCACGACCATACCTTTGAAGGTATGCAGGCGCATGGCCACTATATTGTACCGATAGTCTCGGCGGGTGCCACGTTAGGCATTTTGTTTTTGTACACTGATCCGTATCCGGTAAAACTTGAATCCCGGCTGAACATGCTTCAGCAGGTGGGCGACATGCTTGCATTGACTATACTGCAAGAACAAGCTAAGAAATCCTTGGAAACAGCGCGAGATGCGGCCGAGCAAGCTGCTAAAATGAAAGCTGAATTTTTAGCCAACATGAGCCATGAGATTCGCACCCCCATGAATGGGGTGTTGGGAATGTTGGATATTATCAAAGATACTGAACTGACGCGCGAGCAGCACGACTTGATCGAAACGGCCAGCAATTCCGCAGAGTCTTTGCTCGCCATCATCAACGACATTCTGGATTTTTCCAAATTGGAAGCGGGTAAAATCGAATTGGAATGCATCGAATTCGATCTACCGCTACTGGTCGAAGAGGTATGTGCCTTAATCGCATCGGCAGCGCACACCAAACATCTAGAGCTTAATTGCTTTTTACCGCCCGATTCACCGCATCGCTGGCAAGGCGATCCCAATCGGATTCGGCAAGTGTTGACCAATTTAATTGGAAATGCGGTGAAGTTTACCGAGCACGGCGAAGTCGCCGTGAAGGTTTACATCAAAGAAGTAATGAACGACAAAACCCTGGTGCGTTTTGAGGTGAAAGACACCGGCATTGGGATCAGTCCAGAGGTTCAGGCCCGTTTGTTTCAACCTTTTTCGCAGGCAGACAGTACAACCGCCCGCCGCTTTGGTGGCACCGGGCTGGGTTTATCCATCAGTAAAAACCTAGTCAACATGATGGATGGCAGTATGGGTGTAGAGAGCGCGGAAGGCGAAGGTGCCAATTTCTGGTTCAGTGTACCGTTAAAAGCCGTCTCTGGTACCGAGTTGTTGCCGGTAATCGATTTGTCAAGTAAACGCGCATTAATTGTGGATGACAATGCGACAAACCGCAAAATTTTGCAGCATTATCTTGTGCATTGGGGGATGGCCGTTACGGAAGCTGCAAGTGCGCATGCAGCATTAGAACTGCTGACAGGCATTGAGAATGTCTCGACACCATTCGACGTCGTGCTAACCGATTTGCATATGCCGAACATGGATGGTTGCGAATTAGCCCGTAGCATTAGCCAAAACCCCACTATTGCCGGCATTCCACGAATATTGTTATCGTCAGGCGGATTGAATTCCGAGGCCGAACGCCTCGAACTGGGTTTTATCCAAACCTTGGTCAAACCCGTCAGGCAACTACAGTTGTTCGATGCCATTACCAGCGCTTTGCAAATGACTAACCAAAACCAGGCATCTGCAGCGTTCACGGTCGCCTCAAATTTGTCCGATTACAGTCATAAAAAGGTGTTAGTAGTCGAAGACAACATAGTCAATCAAAAAGTCATTCTAGCCATGCTGGGCAAATTTCACTGCACCCCCGATTTGACAGAAAATGGACAGCAAGCGTTGGATAGGCTGGCCCGGAAAACCTACGATTTGGTGTTGATGGATTGTCAAATGCCCGTCATGGACGGTTATGAAGCGGTTCGTACCTTGCGCGGCAAAGAATTTACCGCGACCAGTAGGCGAACCCCTGTCATTGCCTTAACCGCACACGCTTCTATCGAGGAGAAAGACAAATGTTTATCTGCCGGCATGGACGACTTTCTCACTAAACCAATTGCCAGGCATGAACTAGCCAGAGTGTTGGCGCACTGGTTGGTTGAGCCTACATTGGATGAATTACAGCACATAGACCCATCGCCTTCAACGAGTACAGTTACGATTACCTCAATATGGGATGAAGAGACTGCGTTGAGAAATCTGGATGATGATCAAGCGCTTCTCCAGGAGCTGATCACCTTATTTCAGCAGGATATGCCTTCTAGGCTGGAAGTATTGGCTGACGCTTTAGCTCGACAGGATTTGCCTGCCTTGGCCGATGCTGCCCACGCGATTAAAGGCATGGCGGGGCATTTTTCTGCCAGCACTATAATGTTAGCCGCAGCCGCCTTGGAAGAGTGTGCACGCCAAAGCGAGTTGATCGACATCCAACCGCTGACGCAACAATTAATCGATGGGGTTAATCGTTTGCAGAACGCTTTACAACAAAAACAAGGGATCCTGCTGTGACCATGGAATTCAAGTTTGATGAACTCAAATCGGGTGAACGTCTACCGTCTCCTAGCGGAGTTGCGTTAACCATCATGCAATTGGTCCAAAAAGACGATTGCACGTTACAGCAACTCGCGGCAACAGTGAAAACTGATCCCGCCTTAACATCGAGAATATTGAGTTTCGCCAATTCGGCTGCCTTCGGTGCACATCGCCCCATTGCCAATATTGCCGACGCCGTACAAATGATGGGGATGCAACCGGTCCGTAATTTCGCTCTCAGTTTGTCATTGGTTAGTAAGAATCAAAAAGGGCAATGCACGGCGTTTGATTATACCTCTTATTGGATGAAGTCACTTGCCATGGCGGTTGCCATTTCAGCGATTTCTGCCCGTGAACGCACGGTATCGCCCGAAGAAGCTTTTACCTTGGGATTGTTGGCGGATATTGGCGAACTGGCTTTAGCCACAGTTTGGCCGGTCGAGTTCGCCGAATGCTTAACGACTGCGCATGGGGATGAGTTACTGAGGCTGGAGTATGATCGGTTTGCCGTCAATCACAAACAGCTATCCATCATGCTACTAAAAGATTGGGGCTTGCCGGGTATATTTATTGATGCCTTGCAACAGAGCTTTGGTCCCGCTTTGGCCGAGGTGACCCGAACCACACGTTTTGCGAGTCAATTGGGTTTTGCGCGGCAACTGACACACTATTGCGTGGCAGATGATGACACGCGTACTCAATTAATGGACGCGCTACAACAGGCCGCAGTTTCACATAACCTTGAAGGCGAAACGTTTACCCAATTCCTAAACGATACCCTGCAGGAATGGCATGCATGGGGCAAGCTCATCGATATTAAAACCGACGTACGCAAAGCCTTTCCTAAAGTCAAAGCTGTGCAAGAGCCTGTTTTGCAGGGGTTAGATTTGTTGTTGGTGGATGATGATCCCTTGATGTTGACCCGTTTATCCAAGCAATTGGTTTCGGCTGGGCATCGCGTCGAAACCTGTCGTGACGGAGCGTCGGCATTAAAACAGGTGCTTGAGCATAAACCACAGCTGCTAATTACTGATTGGCGCATGAAACCCATGGATGGACTAGCGCTTTGCAAAATCCTGCGTAGTTCTGAAATAGGTACAAACCTATACATTATCATGTTGACGTCTGCCGAAACCGAAGATGAATTAGTAGAAGCGTTCGACAACGGCATTGACGACTATGTCACTAAACCGGTCAATCTCAAAATACTATTAGCTCGGATTCGCGCGGGGCAACGTATTGCTAATATGCAACTCGCCTTGGAAAAGGACAAGGAAGATATTCAACGCGCCAATGCCGAGTTGGCAACCGCCAATCGCCGTTTGAATATCATGGCCAACACCGACATACTGACCGGAATTCCCAATCGCCGCTATGCTCTATCACGTCTAAATCAGGAATGGGAGACTGCAAAACGTTACAAACGCCCCATCAGCGTTTTAGTGCTGGATCTGGATTATTTCAAAACGGTTAACGATACTTTGGGGCATGATGCAGGTGATGAAGTATTGGTTCATTCCGCCAAACTCATGAAATCGGCTGCACGGGCTTCGGATATTGTCTGTCGTTTCGGCGGGGAAGAGTTTTTGGTGATCGCCACAAATACGGATGCAAATGCGTCGGTACTGGTAGCCGAACGCATCCGCAAGCTCATTCAAACCTGTCAGCCTAAAAACCTGGCCTTGCCCCGGCGTATTACCGTCAGTATTGGTGTTGCCTGTTCCGTGGGGCATAAAACCGGCTGGAATGAACTGATCAAATTCGCGGATCAGGCTTTATACCAAGTGAAGTCGAGTGGCCGTAACGCGACCCAGTTAGCGTCCTACTAAATACACTTAATAGTATGTAGTGTCAGCCCCACAATTTCAGAACTGAGCATTTAAAACAGGCAAGAAAGATGAGATGAATGCTTTCTTCCAATCTTGAAAATAGGGCGATTACCTGTGGTTTAAATGGGGTACTATTCCCATAGAATAGATCGTGAGTCATTAGTCACTGCACTCTATATACCTCAATAATTACAATAATATACCTGTGATAGTTTTACGATTGATTGCGCTCGTCATTGTAATTTTTTTGTCCGGTTGGTTGGGTTTGAAAATGGCAGTGCCTCCAGGTTACGCCAGCCCGCTTTGGCCTCCGGCTGGCTTCGCATTGGCGGCGATGATGTTATGGGGGCGAAAATTATGGCCGGCAATTTTGATTGGATCAATGGCCAATGAATTTTTGGCCGGTTATTTGGCCAATGCCAATTTCACCCCTGCCGTTCTAATCTCATTTTGCCTGATTTCTTTAGGTTCAACCCTGCAAGCCTGTGTGGGGCACTGGCTTTCTGCAACATTGATCGGCCCCGGTGTGCCTAAATTGGATAATGCGCGGCAAACACTACTGTTTTTTAGTTTGACGGGTCCACTATCTTGCCTAATAGCCGCTAGTGTTGGTGTCTGCAGCATTATTGCCGTCGATTTGCTACCCAAGAGTCAGATCGCAAGCGCTTGGTTGAACTGGTGGGTAGGCGATAGCTTAGGCGTATTGATCGTCTGCCCCTTAGTTTTTTGTGTGTTCGCCCTCCCTCGAGAAATATGGCGTGCGCGCCGGATTCAAGTCGCATTACCACTTCTAGCAACCCTACTTGCTTTGGCTTTAGTTTTTATACAAGTCTATCAAGCCGAAAAGATCAGAATACAAATGATTTTCGACAATCAGGCCGATAAAATTGATCGTTTACTGATTGAATACGGCAATAATATCATCGATAACGCCCTGACAATTAAAGGGCTTTACATGGCTTCGAATCAAGTTACTCGACATCAATTCGGATTATTTACGCAATCTATACTCGAACGCCATCCAGAGATCCAAGCATTGGAATGGTTGCCACGAGTCCGCCAAGATCAACTCTCACAATTTGAATCAACTGTTCAGGCAGAAGGTTACCCTCACTTTAAAGTTGTTGAGCAAACTATTGATGGGTCGCTCCGGGCGGTAGAGAATCGCGCCGAATATTTTCCAATCACTTTTGTTGAACCTATGAAAGGGAATGAAAGAGCTATTGTCAAAAGTGGTGTTCAAGCATTGATTAAGCGGCGATCCGGTTTGTGTTTTCTACTTCAATGCCATCCTTAAATGGGACACCAGTAATCACCTTGGCAAGATAATCGAATCCCCGTTGGCGTCGCCAGGTTTTTTCAGCGGCTTGTCCTAGTTTGAACAGCATGTGCAGCATCCCATTCCGCGACAAACAGCCCTTGGCGCGCGTCGTCCGATGGCGGATAGTGGCGAAGGTCGACTCAATGGGGTTGGTCGTTCGGATACTTTGCCAATGCTGGGCCGGAAAATCATAGAACGCCAGCAGTTCGTACCGATCTTTATTCAAACACTCAACAGCCTTGGGATATTTGGCCTCATACAGCGTGGCAAACTGGTCGAAGGCGCGTTCTGCGTTCTTCTGGCTGTCCGCCTGCCAAATATCGTACAACGACTGTTTCATCTTGGGTTGTACCGATTGCGGAACGCGATTCAGCACATTGTTCATTTTATGCACCCAGCAGCGTTGTTGCCGGGTGTCGCTGTAGACTTCGTCCAGCGCCGCCCAGAAACCCATCGCGCCATCGCCAATAGCCAACTTGGGACTGTTCATGCCTCGCGCCTTCAACCCCAGCAACACTTCCCGCCAACTCTGGGTGGACTCACGGACGCCGTCTTCGATGGCCAGAAAGCGTTTTTCGCCGCGTTCGTTAACACCGATGATGACCAAGGCACACAGTTTGGCATCTTCCGCCCGCAGGCCGCTGTAAATGCCGTCGGCCCATATATAAACCCATTGGTCGCGGTCCAGACGACTGGTTCGCCAAACGTCATATTCTGCCGCCCATTCCTGTTTTAAACGCGCCACGGTGCTGGCCGACAAACCCTTGGCTTCCGTGCCCACCAACACTTCCAGCGCCGCGTCCATTTCGCCGGTCGAGATACCCTTTAAGTACAGCCAGGGCAAGGCCGCTGCCAAGGAGCGGGTTTTGCGCACATAAGGAGGTACCAGTGCGGAACGGAATGTCGTCGCCTGCCCATCTTTCGCCCTGACCTTTGGCACTTTCACCGATACCGGGCCGATGCCTGTTTGTATCTCACGTTCCGGTTGGTATCCATTGCGAACCACTGCTGACCGTCCATCGCTCAGCTTCCTTTCTCGGAAGGCTTCCAGATAGGCCACTAACTCGGACTCGATCGCTTGTTCAATCAGCTTGCGAGCTCCTTGTCGGATCAGATCGGTCAATGGATCGGTGTTCTCTTCTCGACTCGATAAGTCGATTACATTACTCTTCTTCATCGTGGCGTATTCCTCGGTTGATCGTTTTGTTTGGTCACAAATAATCAACCAGATACGCCGCTTCTCTTCAACCCCAAACACCAGATTCAGTTATAGCTCGGAATGAAAAAGTCTTTGGCTTTGATTCGTTAACCAATCCTATCAGTCGTGAATCGAAACTATTAGCTCAAAAATACGACAAACCCAGCCTGTCCAATGCATTATTTTTAATGCAGCGCACGGATGCCAGTATTGCCGTTTTACTCTCCATACCGGTGTACACCCACCTTCAAAGTTCACCGACTCGGCAGCTTACCGGTTTCATTTCTGCTGTTATATTAACGGCTAATTTGGTCGAAACCGCTTTGAAAGGACTTGATAGCCAGAATTTTTCTATTCGAATCGACGATATTAACCCAGCCACCCAGGAAACCAATCTATACAATAAAAACACGACGAGTGACTTGAATGCTAGCTATGGCTTAAAAATTTGGGAACACCAATTTAAGTTTTGCGATCGGACATGGAAAATAGTAATCAGTCCCGACAATCATTTTCTGGCAGTGCATGGCACTGCTTTGCCGTGGATGACCTTATCGGGTGGCCTATTTTTTTCCAGTTTGTTGAGCGTACTATTGTTGACTATCAGTGGGAAAAGGGCGCATGTCGAAGCATTGGTCGATATCCGCACCGCGGAATTAAGAGTCGCCGAAAAATCAGCACGTGAATCAGCAGCACAATTACGCACAGTCGTGGAATCTCAACCAGAATGTGTCAAGGTTGTTGCGCTTGACGGCTCTTTATTACAAATGAATCAAGCAGGACTTAATATGCTTGAAGCGGACAATTTACAGCAACTAAAAGCGACATGCCTTGCCGAGAGGGTACTCCCAAACTATAGAACCGCATTTGCCGGTATGCTTCAACGGGTATTTTCTGGGCAGTCCGTGATTACTGAGTTTGAGATCAGCACGCTAAAAGGCAGGCGTCGATGGCTGGAATCCCATGCCGTACCCATGCGCAATACCACTGGCGATATTATTGCCATGCTTTCGGTGACGCGCGATATCACTGAACGAAAACGAGCCGAAGAAAGTCAACGGTTAGCGGCGAGGGTGTTTGGAGAAGCGCACGAGGGTATTGTCATTACGAATGCCGATGGCATCATTATTGATGTAAATCCTATGTTTTGTGAAATTACAGGGTATAGTCGAGATGAGGTTCTAGGTCAGAATCCGAATATTTTACAATCCGGCAACCACAGTCCAGATTTTTTTCAAGGCATGTGGAACTCGTTGAAGACGCATAGGCACTGGCAGGGTGAAGTCTGGAATCGCAAAAAAAATGGCGACCTTTTTGCCGAATTATTGAGCATTTCTGTTCTGTGCGATGAACAAGAACAGATAATTCATTATTTGGGCTTGTTTTCCGACATCACCGAGAGCAAACAGCAACAACAACTGTTGGAGTTATTAGCTCATTTTGATCCTTTAACACGAATACCTAATCGAACATTATTTACAGATCGGTTTTTACAGGCATTAGCGCATAGCAAACGTGACCAATCCCTATTGGCCATCTGCTTTCTTGATCTGGATGGATTTAAACCGGTAAACGATGAGTTTGGACACGATGTCGGCGATCAGGTTTTGATCGAAGTGGCTGATCGCATCAGACAAACGTTGCGAGAAGCAGATACCGTATCTCGACATGGTGGTGACGAGTTTGCGGTACTGTTAAGTGATCTGCGGTCTATTGAAGAGAGCAAGCTAGCAATTTCACGCATACATCAGGCGATTTTAGAACCTTATTTGATCAACGAACAAACCATAACCATAGGCGTAAGTACTGGTATTACTGTTTATCCTTTGGATGATAGTGACCCAGACACATTATTACGTCATGCTGATCAATCGATGTATCAAGCCAAATTGGCAGGCAAAAATCGCTTCCACCTATTTGATGCGAGTCAAAATCAGCAAGAGATTGATCGCCATAAACAAGTCAATGATATAAAAACGGCTTTTCATGGGCAGCAATTCTGCCTGTATTATCAGCCCAAGGTTAACCTTAAATCGGGCCAAGTAGTGGGGGTCGAAGCGCTTATTCATTGGGTACATCCTGAACGTGGACTAATTTCACCCTTGCTATTTATGCCAATCATCACAGCCAGTCATCTTGAGATAGAGGTAGGTAACTGGGTTATCAAGCAGGCTTGGCAACAATTGGGCGCATGGCATAATCAAGGTCTGTCGCTTGAAGTGAGTATTAATATTTCCGGTTATCATCTACTATCTCCTGGATTTATAGAACATTTGGATGCAACTCTGGCTACCCAACCCCAATTAGCATCACAATTTTTTCAATTAGAAATTTTGGAAAGCACCGCGCTGGACGAACTATCCGCCGTCAACAAGGTCATCAAAGCTTGTCGTGACCAACTTGGCGTTAAAGTCGCTTTAGATGATTTTGGCACCGGTTACTCGTCCCTCACCCACTTACGGCATTTACCCGTCGATTGTGTAAAGATCGATCAAAGTTTTGTTCGGGATATGCTGGGCAACCCGGATGATTTTGCAATTGTTGAGAGTGTTATCAGTCTTAGTGATGCTTTTCATCGTGAAGTAGTCGCTGAAGGGGTAGAAAACCATAATCAGGTTAATGTGCTTTTGTTGATGGGATGTGAATTAGCCCAGGGATTCGTTATCGCTAAACCCATGCCGGCTGATGATATTGCTGGTTGGACACAAGGCTATCAGCCACATTCAAGCTGGTCGCTGTTAGTCGAACAGAATATCAGTGCAGAAAAAGCCTTGATAACGATTTTTAGAATTGAACTCCGGCAATGGTTAAATCAAATTCATGCTTGTCTGGACTCAACACATCAACCCGGTTGGCCAGTGATGAACAGTAAGAAGAGTCATTTTGGTCGTTGGCTTAAGCGAGCCCAACAACATGCCATCTACCCCATACAGATCCTGGAAAAGATTTCGAAAGCGTATAAAGAACTGTTGCAGCATGGTATTGCCTTGAAGCATCATGTTATTAAGGGTGAGTTTGAAACCGCCCAGCATTATTTCTCTGATTTACAAATAATTCATGAAGACATTGATCAACAGTTACTGAATTTGTAACAGGCGACATTGATGTGTCAAAAATAAATTTCTGCACCGTTCAAAAAAGACGGCTGCTCAAGACACTCAAAATCATGATCCTTTGTAGCATTACAGCCATACTCATCCGAATATTCTTAAAATACCAGCCGATCAGCCATTTTGCCGAGTTCGTTCTAACCGAATATATGCCCACCCGAACAGACGACGCTAAAACGCATGGTAACAAATCCAATGAAAGCCAAATTATTTGGCTGTACCTACCAATCTAAAGTTGCCGCAGAAATTGATATTTTGCCTAATGGTTTATAACGTCATTTTACGGCATGCTTGAATGTCGGTTAAAGGAAACACTACAGTCGTAGGCTATAAAAAAAATGGGCGACAGGAATGGGTCGATTGCGACAATTCGGCCCGGTGGGATTGTTGATGAAGCGGCCATTGCCATCGGAACGTAGCCCTTCCAACACCATCGGTTCCCGTTCGAAATCCACAATCAGCTTCACGTTCATCATCACTGAGCCCTCCGTTTTTAGCCACAAAATGCCTTATACCTTTTTCGGTTTTTCGGTTTTTTCCGGTTGCTGGTTTCCAATGGCCTGCATCAACTGAGCGACCTGGATTTTCATGGCTTCCAATTGGCCTGTTAGCTTGGCAAGCTCTTCTCGGGTTTTACCCGCCTCCCCTTTGGCGCCATCTCTTTCCGCCTCAAGCTTTATCAGCTTATCGGCGACTCGCTGTAGCTCAGTGGCAGCCCTTTTTCTCTCTTCCTTATGGGACTCTTCGGCGGCTTCCGCCTTAGCCTGTACTTTAGTCAGTTCCGTTTTCACTTTATCTCGTTCTACCGCCAATTCTTGTGCCGCCCGCTTTTGATCCGCCAATGCTTGCCGGAATTGTGCTTGTTCGGCAGCATGCTGCTCGCCCACTACCTTCGCGTTTTTTTCGACCGCCTCTAGCCGTTCACGTAAGGTAGCCAGTTCAACCGCTTTAGCTTGATCAGCCGCTAACACCTCGGCCAGACGTTTTTCCAAATCACCTACCCTGGACCGTTCTTCCGTCAGCATAGCCTCTAACTCATCGACAGCTTGCGAGGCATCGGCAAGTTCGCGCTCTGCCTGGGCCTGCTGTTCGCCCGCAGCCCGCAAGACATCCGCCACCCGGCGCTCTTGGGTCTTGACGGCTTTGTCATTTAACTCCACGGTCAGCGCGTTGATTTTGTCCACCAAGGCCTTGGTCATGGCCGCCAAGGTTTCAGCGACCTCTACGGGCAGCTCTGCTACCGGCTCTGCATTGGTCACCGACTGACTGACATTGTGCTTATCCCAAACTTCTTTAAGTCTTTTGGGATCGCCACCGCCGGTGATTTTGCGCAATGCAAAGCCCGTTACATTCCGATTGGCCCTCACCAATGCCTCGCCGGCTTCAATAATGCGCTCATTGGTTATATCGGCGGGACGACCCACGACGGAATCAAACGCTTCTTTCATGACGACCTCCATCAATTTGACTGTGCGCATAGTCTAGCACAAATCAAGAAATTAAGTAATAAGGAAATAAAGTAAGTAATGAATTAAACAAGAAACAACGAAAGAAAACAACTATAAAGAAAGTAATTGGAAAGGAAGAAAGTCGTGTCGGGTTGCCGGGCTATGCTGCAAAAATTTCAATGCAATAATCCTGGGGTTGGCTTAAAGTCACCCTGACATGAAAAAACTAGGCCGAAACGATCCCTGCCCTTGCGGCAGCGGTAAAAAATATAAGCAGTGCTGCTTGAAGACAGCAGACGCCCAGATTGCGCATGATCGGGCTGAAGCTGTCCCGAAAGCCATACAGTGGCTGTTCACGAAGTATGAGCAGCCGGCCCATGCCGGGCTCGATGAAGGTTTTTTTGGTGGACTCGACGACGATGAATATGCCGGGCTTCAGGACCTACCCGAGGACTCGTATACCGGCATTATGATCAATGCCATGGAATGGCTGCTGGCAGATGGCGTGCTGACCCTCAAAGACCAGGACTATCGTGTTGCGGATTTGTTACTTGGAAAAGGTGGTCCGCTATTGTCTGCTGAACAGCGACAATGGCTTGAGCGTCTAACAGCCCTCCCCCTCAGGCTTTACGAAATTGTGGCGGTGGTGCCCGGCAAATGCCTGACATTAAGGGATGTGATGCTGCCCGAACGCCCACCCGTTCTCGTCCAGGAAAAATCGGGCTCACAACAAGCCAACCGGTACGACCTGATCGCGGCACGCATCGTGCCGTTTGACGCGCATTTTGAACTGTCCGGCGCCGTTTACTCTTTCCCCCGCCAACAAAGCTGGGATTTGTTGGAAGAACTCAAAGACGAATTAGAGGGCGTCGAGCCGGATTCGGCTCTCGCCAAGGAAATCACTGGTGCCATCATTCCGTTTCACTGGCTCCAGTTATTTGTCAGGGTCTTTGAAATGCCGCCAGTGGTTGATCATGTCACGGGTGAATCGCTGCTGTTCGTGACTGATCATTACCGGGTTCTGGACTGGGACGCATTGGACCAGGCCTTGACCAGTGCAGCGGATATCGAAGGCAATCGTGATGCAGGTTGGAGCCGTATATTTGTAGGCGAAGATGGGCTGACACGGCAAAGTCTCAGTATTCATCCCAGCAAACGCCAGGATCGAATCAAAGTGT